>JAQWBU010000139.1 GCA_028706195.1 Eubacteriales bacterium | reverse complement strand
CAGGATATGATTCAGACCACGACGATGAAGGTGCGTCGAGGTATGGAAATGGACAATTTGCAGGCTCTCTACGAACATACAAAAGAAAACTGGCAAGCGCTGCGTGGTGTAAATAACGATCAATTGACCGAGGCTGGTCTCGCCAAAAAGGAAGCGCCGGAGGCTGATGAGTTGAGAGGGAAAATGTCAGCCGCAGAAGAAGAGGATCGTCTGTCCAAAGATAAGGAGAAGCCCGAACAGAAGCCCTCAGTCATGGAACGTGTACGGCTCAAAGAGCTGAAACGAGCCAGACGCAAGTATCACAGGGATTTACGGGTGCTTGACCGGTTATACGAAGACGTGCAGAAAAAGCGTGAGCATCTGGTTGACCGCGAGCGTGAACTGCAAATACGGGAAGCAGTCGTGAGGCAGCGCCTGAACAAGATCAAACAGAAAATTGATCTGGATGAAGTAGATTTGGATCAGTTACCTGCATCAGGAAAATTAAGCTGATCAATACTAACGGGGACTGTGGCCACAGTCCCCGTTCAAAATTACGGAAGATTATACTTAGGCGTCAGCTTCCGCAAAGATTATTTCGCCCTCTTCCAATGAAACTATTTTTGCCAGAGAACAAAGCTTGAAACCTCTGGATCTAATTAATTCCGGACCCTCCTGAAAAGATTTTTCGATCGCTATGCCGATGCCGGCGACTGATGCATTTGCTGATTCAACCAAGTCAATCAGTCCCTTGAGAGCGCAGCCATTTGCCAGAAAGTCATCTACAATCAGCACACGGTCATCTTCTTTCAGAAGACGTTTGGAAACAGCTATAGTGTATTCTTTTTCCTTTGTATATGAATAAACACTGCTTTGATGGCGGTCAGAGGTCAGGTTGACTGTGTCATATTTCTTCGCGAAGAGAGCTGGCACGGAGAATTTTTTCGCAACCATTGCGGCAATGGCAATACCGGAAGCTTCGATCGTCATCACCTTGGTGATCTGCTCATCTGCAAAGTACCGGTACCAGACGCCAGCCATGGCATCAAAGAGCTCTACATCCAGACCTTGATTGAGGAAGCCATCTACTAAAAGTATATTGCCGGGCAAGACGTGGCCGTCAGCTATAATTCGTTCTTCTAAATCCTTCATTTCATCCTCCTGATTTTCCTTAAAAAAACAGTTTAGCACTTTGCTCTGATTTTGTTTTATATAATACAGGTATATCCATATGTTAAAATGAAACAAAAAGATGTCAGAGAGGGTTTACCATGCAAACATCTAAGCGTATCGGGAGAATGCAGCTTTCGCCCATTCGTCGACTGGTTCCGTATGCCAACGAAGCCAAGAAGCGAGGTACCAAAGTTTTTCATCTGAATATCGGACAACCCGATATAGAGACACCTAAAGTTTTTATGCAGGCAATCAAGAATGCTGAAATTGATGTTCTCGCCTATGCAGATTCCCGTGGCTGGGATCCGTTACGCCAGAGTCTGGTCGACTATTACAAGCGCATTGGCGGAGATTTCGAAATAGAAGATATCATTATCACCAATGGTGGCAGCGAAGCGTTGCAGTGGGCATTCGTCATCACCTGCGACCTCGATGATGAGATTCTGGTGCCTGAACCTTTCTATACCAATTACAACAGTTTCACTGCGCCATTCACAGTGAAAATCACACCTATCACCACTCATGCGGAAAATGGTTTCGCTTTGCCTGACGAAGCGAGTATTGTTGGGCTGATTACTGACAGGACACGCTGTATAGCACTATCTAATCCGGGCAATCCTACCGGCGTGGTTTACACGCGTGAGGAAGTAGAAATGCTTGCCAAAATCGCGAAGGAACATGATCTATACATAATTGCTGACGAGGTTTATCGTGAGTTCTGTTATGACGGGAAAGAAGCAGTCAGCTTTGCAACACTGGAAGGTGTCAAGGATCGCGTGATTATTGTCGATAGTGTATCCAAGCGATTTTCTGCCTGCGGTGCCCGCATCGGCTGTATCGCATCGAAAAATAAGGACGTCATGCTGGGAGCGTTGAAGATGGCTCAGGGCCGTCTCAGCTCGCCTACACTGGAGATGATCGGTGCAAAAGCGCTTTATGACTTGGAACCCAACTACTTTGATCCTATTCGCGAGCGTTATCAAAGACGTCGTGATGTGATGGTAGACGCCATGCAGAAAATGGAAGGGGTTCTGATTAAGCGCCCGTCCGGAGCCTTTTATGCTATTGCAAGTTTACCCGTCGATAATGCTGAGAAATTTGCTATCTGGATGCTGAGTGAATTTGAACAGGATGGCAAGACCGTCATGGTAGCTCCTGTTGAAAATTTCTACGCCACGCAGAATATGGGTTTAAACGAAGCCCGCGTTGCCTATGTTCTCAATGAGGATGATCTGGTCGAAGCAATGAAAGTTCTTGAGGCTGGTCTCAAAGCTTATCCCGGACGCACAATTTAAATTCTCTTTTCACTTTATTGAGGCGAAACGCCATCTCCGAAGGGGGTGGCGTTTTTAATCTCCGCTGTGTGGAATATGTGCTTGGACAATATTATAGATATATTCTATATGTTATATATATCATTAATAGGGGTATTTGCATGTTTTCACAATATGAAGCTACATCTACTTCATCTGATCTATTTCGACTTAACTGTAATGAACTACTGGACCTGGTGCGCACTATTCCCGGTCTGGAATCTGCCGGACTGAATCAGGGGGGAATATCCTGTCTGAGCTCGCCTCAGGGTCTGGCAGTTGAGCTTACAATACCGCAAGAAGATTATTTGCTCTGTCTCTATGACATCAGGGATCTGGAGCAGGCCAAACTTGCCTGGGACTTCGCCTTTTACAGTTCTGTGTTGGTTGACGGGATATTTAAGAGAACACATTGCTGGGACTCTGTGCTCAGATCTGCATGCTTTGCGCATATCGGCAGATATTCCTACGTTTTACTTCCTCTGACAAAAGGCCAAAGCTTGAGCGATAAGTTGCAGCAGGAAACTTATTTGCAAGTGCTATCTGATTTTATCCTGCTCTCATCTTTGCCGGTTTCTCTGAAAAGGGAGGCTCGCTTCAGTTTCGTGGAGGCAGGCCGTGACAAAGACACGTTTTTCCGCGAAGTAACAAATCAGTACAGGCGTGCCGACGATGGAGGCTTTACTGATCACAAAGAACTGAAGGGAATGTCGGCTTTCATAAAGGAATGCAAAATCAATTTACTCAGGAGTAAATACTTAAGAAACACAATGCAGCTGTCTCCCTACACTCAGACAGGGATTCTGCGCCTAAAAGATAATTTGCTGCATCTGTGTAAACCGCTTTGTCTTGAATACAGCATAATAGATCTTAATCTATGCGATTTTCTGTCGATGTTCAGAAGTGGAAATGGTACTAAGAAAAGTCTTCTCGTACACATTTACTACAATCTGCAGGTGCCCTTACAGTTCTTTAACTTGTATGCACTGGACAGTTTCACACGCATACTACAAAATTGGAAATTGCCATATTCAGATTATCAGTTTAATAACACCCTGGAGAGCCTGATTAAATACAAGACCGTCTACCGCAACTTTGAAAGCTGCATACCTCAGTGGTATCAGGAGCCAATCGTGCGTCCACAAGTTCAATATAGAGATTCTAAGTCTTATGTTACCTTTTTATATCTCCGGGAATATATAAAGGAAATCATGCTATAATATCAAAATAAATTGATATGAAAGGAGCTACCTATATGTCTAACGGACCTAATAGTGGTGAAACCTTTGTCAGTGGTATTCGCTATTATAGAAAAAAGAA
>JAQWBU010000138.1 GCA_028706195.1 Eubacteriales bacterium | reverse complement strand
TGTCATGAAGATCGTTTAAGTCTGCTTCCAGATCGCTGAAATTGCTCTCATAGATGTCGCGTTGAGCTCCGTCTATCTCAACAAGCTTGTCCTTAATTGCCGTCGACATGGCGATCGCGTTGAGTGGTGAGGTCCAAATATGTTCGTCCACCGGGCCATGAGGAGCGTCATGATCAGCATCTTCATGGTCATGATCATCAGCTTCCAGGATGCCGCTGGTGGCTTCTTCCCTCAACTCTACAAAATCCATCATTTTCAGTGTGTTCCCGGGATTTATTTCTTCTGATTCCAGCAGACGGTTAACCCAGGACTCGGAATGACCCCCGTTATAAATAAATAAATCCGCTTCATTGAGCTTAATGATGTCATGTGGTGTCGGCTCGTACGAGTGGACATCTACACCGGGCGGCAAGAGCATACTTACGTCAGCTTGCTCTCCGGCAATACTGCGAGCAAAATCAAAGGATACAAACAAGGTCGTGACGATCTTCAGATCAGCATCTTCATTATTGTTTGGAGCTGTATCACAGGCAGAGAGCATACTGCTTAGCAATAATAAGACAGCAAGTAATACAGTACAGGCTAAGGAAAGATTTATCGCCTTTTTTGTTTGTTTATAATTAAATATATTCATTAAAGTCCTAAATTTTCTTCGTCTTATTAATAAAACGTCATGGCAGAGCGATAAAAACTAAGTTCCATCACAATGGCCGCAGTGCTGAACACCAGACACAAAGCTATCAGAACCACCAATAGCACTTTTGTTATACCTTCGATCTGCCGATCCAGCCATTTCAAAACAAAATACATTATCACATTAACAAGAAACCAGCCAGCAGGAAAGACAAAGATTCCTGCACGATGTCCTAAATCAGGAAATCTGAAGCCATCGTATGGAACAACAAGATCGGGCATAAGAATGTAGAGTGGAACTGCTGTAATGAAAGGCGCAATGGCCAGAATCCAATAAACAGTCAACAAATTTTTCTTGTAATCCATCAGTGTTTTCCTCTTGTATTTTGCTCCTCTTTGCCCAATATTTTAACACTTCAAGCAATTGGATGCTGGAAGGGGTAACAAGTACCTGTCTTTTTTTTGATGAATCGCCTAAAATGTTGCAGATAAGAAAGTCACAACTATTACGGAGGATGGGATGACACAAGATAAGCTGCTGATCACGGGAGCGGACTCCTACATCGGACATAAGCTCCTGCAGGAAAAATCACTGCAGGAATCTTTCACTTGGATCGAGCTAAAACGTGAAATGGGAAAAGAGGAGATCTCCAGCTACCTGGACGGAGCCAAGTATCTTATCCATCTCTTTGAAGCCAGAACTGGCTCAAAAGATCAGCTTGCTGATGCAAATGTCGCCTACACTGAGCAGCTCATCGACCTTATGAACGAAAGCTCACAGATCCTGCCTTTTATATATGTATCCTCTGATTATGATGATTCTGATTATGGCCAAAGTAAACTCCACGCCGAACTGCTGATCAGAGAGCACGGTCAGCATCATCGTGTCCGCAACATGATCTATCGCCTGCCCATCCTAATGGGCGAACAGCTTTATCTGGATCTCGCCAACCCTCTGCACGATTTGTGCCGGCAATTGATTTTTGAGCAAAAAGAAATCATACTACCTGATCAGAAAGAGCATAAGTTCGTTGATATAAATGATGTAGTACAGGAATTAATGCGGGCACTATGCGGCAGAGCCTTTTATGCTACGGTCGATCTTTCTATCTGCGTTATCCCTTCAGAACATTTTGCCAGCTGGGATCGTGTGCTGACTGTGCTAAGAGAGATAAAAGAAAGGGGAGAGGATTACCCTCTCCCGGAATACAGAACTAATTCATTGGAATACAAGCTCTATCGAACTTATCACTCTCTGGTGGAATACTATTCCACCAGCGGTATCAAATAAGCGTAACCTTCTGCTGCCATGTCTTCAAGAGGCACGAAACGCAAGGCTGCACTGTTTATGCAATAGCGCAAACCACCCAGTTCTTCAGGACCATCATCAAAGACGTGTCCAAGATGAGAGTCGGCAACGCTTGAACGGATCTCAATACGCTCACGGAAGAGGGTCCGGTCTTTATAATAATCGATCATTCCCTTACTTATAGGCTTGGAAAAAGATGGCCAGCCACAGCCGGAATCAAATTTATCCGAGGAGCTGAAGAGCGGTTCGCCGCTGACAATGTCCACATAGATTCCCTTTTCCCTGTGATTATTGAATTCATTGTCAAAAGGTCGCTCGGTTTCGCCTTCCTGCGTTACTTTGAATTGTAGATCACTTAGATTACGACGTATTTCCTCTTCTGACATTTTCTGATATTCCTGATTTTTCACTATATCATCTACATCGTGCTCATACTGCCCGGCATCAACTTTCTCACCTTCCGCGCGGCTTTCTTTCAATTCCGGCACTGCCAGCTCTTCTTTTGTCAAAGGCTGGTCAGCTAAATTCAAATTCACATGGCAGTAACCGGCGGGATTCTTGTCCAGATATAGTTGATGGTATGTTTCAGCTTCATAAAAATTATCAAGAGGGTAAACCTCAATAACGATGCCTTTGGAATAATCCTTCCGTCTGGCATCAATGTAATCACAGATCTCATCAAAATCATCTTCATCTACATAGTAGATTCCCGGACGATACTGACTTCCAATATCGTTGCCCTGCCTGTCGCTGGTGGTGGGATCGACTATACGGAAGAAGTGCGCCAACACCTCTCTAAGAGAAAGCAGGTCAGCATCATAATCCAGTTTGAGTGTTTCTGCGAAACCGGTATCACCACGACAAACCTCATGATATGTAGGATCTTCCGTAGTTCCATTGGCATAACCAACCTCAGTATCTATAACACCACGATTCAGTCGCTGATAGTAAGCTTCAACCCCCCAAAAGCAACCTCCGGCTAAATATATGGTTTTTTTGTTCATAGGATTCTCTCCTTTTCTGTCTTCACCTAATGCAATATTTTCCTGCCAAATGCCAAGATTCTCGGATTTGGCGTCTGTCTCCAGTTCCTTAAGATAATCATGAAAGTGCACCGTCGGGTGGTAACGCTTGACCTCAACCAAACCAAAGCGAGCCAAAAGCTCATTTAGCATGGTATTTTCGTCCATATAAACGTAGGCCAGCATACGATCGTATTGATCATATTTCTTCACGTCAAACTGCAGCCACAAAGTCGTCCCGGGTTCAATTAAAGCTGAAACAATGCGAGAGACGTTCTCACCTGCAAATGTATGCTCATTGTCATCGTGATGAGAAAAAGATTCAGGAGCATCTATGCCGATTAACCGCAGGCGTTCACTTTGGCCATCGATTTGCACCATTAAAGTATCCCCGTCAACTACGCGTTCAAGAAATACAGGCTGTAATTGTTCCAGATCTGCTTCCCCGCCTGGCCGCAGCTTGTCGAAGTTAATTCCACTATCACGAATGGCAGCGGCATACAGCTGAATCTGTTTCTCATCCAGCAAGTCCGCTTGGGAGAGGGACGGCAAGTCCTGTAGCAGCTGCTCTGAGCTTACAGTTGTTCCCTGGCTTGAATAAGCTTCCTGACTCTGCTCTGTAACGTATAATAATGAACAGCCTGTGACAGCCAATAAGCTGAGCAAGGCCAGAAAGACGCTCCCAAACATAAGGAACGGCCTATTTGTTCTTTTCAAAGACGAGTTAAGGCTTCTCACGTTCTTTTCACATTTGTTCAAATTTTCACTCTTTCACGATCACATGTCACGAGTATTCTGATGTCGTAGCTTAAATGCTACTAACACCTCTTCATACGTCTCCTCTGGTAAGGGCTCCTCTGGGGCCCTTA
>JAQWBU010000137.1 GCA_028706195.1 Eubacteriales bacterium | reverse complement strand
GACAAACTCAGTTCGCTGTTGCTGCCTCTCGACTCAAGCGCTGTATGAGTTGACTGGCCGAACAGTTGCAGGTCTGCAGTTCGCAGCAGCATCAGAGCGAAAGTAAGAAATATTATAATAACAAGAAATGCGTAACGATTAGAAAACAGCTTGTGTAGAAAACTTTTCTGAGAACGCCGCGAAGCCTGCAAGCGGTGGAAGCGCTTGTCTTGCTTCTTCTCACCCTTTTCCTTGACGTCTTTATTGTCTACTGCATCAGAGCGCACGATTATATCCCTCGAATCTCTCTGCTCCGGACTTTTCGCGCTGCTTTTTTCTTTGATAAAAGCCCAGCAACAAGAAAAACAATATTAACACAGTCGCGAAGAGATTAGCCAGAAGAATGAGTGGCAGGTCTGCTGCACTCTTTCTCAATATCGTTCTAAAGCTCAGAACAAGATCCCGGTCAATTGGAAACAAATAAGATAATAAAGACATGACAAACTCATGAGCCAGACTCACTCCCAGCCACAATAAGAGCAATCTTCTCCAAAAGATCCTTCTTATGTCGCTGAACAGGAAGGCTGCTATCAAACCGATGATCATACCTTCAAGCATACCCGGGCCATAGAGTCTGCCAGCCAGATAATCGCGCAGGAAGCCGGCAATTAAACCCAGGGCGAAACCATCTCGTCCTCCCCTGGCTATGCCGACCACCAGCGGAATAAACAGCAGAAAATCCGGAGCCGGAATATTCGACCACAAGCCGGGATAAATCTGGATGCTTGTCAGAACGAACAGCATAACACCGTACACCAGGACGAGTCGCCATATTCGCAGAGGTCTGGAAATACTAGTCATCCGGTTACTCTTCCGCAATGCTTGAAAGCGCATGATCGACCAGGACAAAAACATAATTAAGCTCTTCCAGCTTTGAATATGGCTCTATCAGTGCCTGCAAGGCGTTGGACTGACTATCAGTAAAAATATCTACGACAGTACCAATCGCAATACCCTCTGGGTAAAGGCCACCGTCTCCCGTGCTGACAACTTGATCTCCTACACGCAGCGGTGTGCCCTCAAGAATCTGATCGGCTAGACAAAGCCCTTGATCCTTATACTCGACGGAACCTCTCACTCGAAAATTCGATCCTGCGGAACCCGGTACTTTTGAACTGACGGAAAATCCTTCGTGCAGCAAAGGGACTACCCGGGAAGAACCCAGTTCACTGGAGTATAGTCTGCCCACCATATTGTGTTGACTATCAAGAACCGGATAAGAACGGTCACTTGTCACCCAGATTCCGTCTTCCCGGCCCAAATTGATACGGAAAAGATCAAACATGGGACCGATAGAACGGTTGATCACGATCCCACCGATAATTTCATAGTCTTCAAATCTGCTTTTTAGATTTAAGGCCTCTTCCAGTTCATCATAAGCTTTGACTTTTTCTTCATTGGTTCTGACTTCCTGACGCAGCCTTGCGTTTTCCTTTTCCAGCTCGGCGATGTCATGCTTCAGCTCTTTGTTCTCGCTCACAGCTGTAAAAAAGTCTCCGACAGACGCGACGCTTGTTTGGAAAAAGCTTGTCAAAGGATCAAAGATACGGCCAAAATAGTCAGCGATGACTGTTCGGGTGGATCCGGGCAGGGCAGTAAGGATCATGGTCGCCAGAATGGCTACTGTGACCAGAACAATTATAATGATGCGCGGTCCTTTTCTTTTCATCACCCTGACGACCTTAATCTAAGTAAATTGATATCTGAAAACACACAAATCAGTTTAGCACATTAGCGCCAAATCGAGGCAGTCAGCTTTGCCGGTCAGACTGCATCACATCAGACCGAGAGCGCGTAAGCTCATACTTCCTTCAGAACCCACGACGATATGATCCAGCACCTGTACACCCATCATCTGTCCGATTTCAGTCAGGCGTTGTGTGGACGTCCGGTCGGCTTCACTGGGCCGGGCATCTCCGCTGGGATGGTTGTGAACCAAAACAATCGCTGCGGCATTTGCCTTCACCGCTTCCCTGAAAACGTCGCGTGGCTGAATCACCGAAGACGATAAACCGCCACTGGAGATCAAAACGTGCCTGATAATGCGGTTTCTCGTATCAAGCATAATAATGTAGAATTGTTCCCGCGGCTGAAAGCGCAGCTGGGATTCGATATAAGAAAAAAGATCGTTGGGACCGTGCACTTTGTGTCGCTTGCGGCCGGCCCTCTTGGCTGTAGCCCGTTGCCCCAGTTCCAATGCCGCCATCACGTTAAGAGATTTGACTCTGCCGATTCCGGAAATAGACCGCAATTCCTCCAGACTCATCTCAAAGAGACCGTCCAGACTTTCTGCCTCCAGCAGAAGTTTGTGCGCAAGCTCGACCACTGTGACACCTTTCTGGCCGGACTGCAAGATAATGGCCAGAAGCTCAGCATCGCTTAAAGCACTGATGCCTAGTTTTTCAGCTTTTTCATAAGGTCTTTCCGTCAGCGGGATTTCTTTCATCGTCAATACATCTTTACTCATAACATCAATCCTTTCATAAATAAAGCATGCCTCCCGGCTTGCTTATTTTGCAGCTCGAAAATTATTGAAAATGAGTTGAGGCTTCGACCGGAGTTTATCGTCCGGCTATTTTTTCGTATTGCTCAGTTGAATTAAAAGAACGACCAGCGCACTACGATCCTGCATTTCACCTGTTTTGATCTGCAGATCAGTTTGAAAGCAGGCTTCCACCATTTCCTCCAATTGTTCCAGAGAAAATGAACGGGCTTGCTGTAGGAGCTTGCTCGCATAATAACTACTACTGGTGATGCCGCTGTCAATTATCGCTGAGGGATTTTCTAGTTCTTTGGCGATCAGCAGACGTCTGAAAAGATTTGAGATCATGGTCAAAATTCCCAAAGGGGCTTCTCCGCGATCAAATAAGCGATCCAGATAATCCAGCGAACGGTCCGTATTGCCTGCGGCCAGAGCATCTGTGAGGTCGAAAATCCTGCCACTGAGATCCGGTCTGCAGAGCAAATCAACAGTGTGCAGGTCAATAGACTCAAGGTCCTTGCTTTCCGCATAAAGGAAGATCACATTCAGAGCTTGCTGAATCATTGACATGGAAGAATCGAAGCGGGAAACAAGTGACAAAGCCGCTTCATTTGTAATATTAAGATTATGAAATTTCATTTGAGCGCTGATCCAGCTTAAGAGTTCCCGCTCAGTCTGCTGATCGAGCCGGACAACCGCACCGCCTTGCTCTTCAATCAGGCGCAATAGCTTATGATCGAGGCGAACTGCTCTGTCATCTCCCTCCTGTCGCTCCTCAAACAGCAGAATTGTCCCCTCTCCTACCCGCTCAACTATTTCACTCCATTCAGCCAGAGCTTCATCGTTCAGAGCGCGTTTAAAAATGCCTGACTGTTTTATATGCACCAGTTTATAAGGTGACATAAAGGCCGGAGTTGCAATATCTGCCAGGAGATTATCCCGATTGAGATTGGTGACTTTATTATCTAAATCATAGATGACAGCATCCATAGTTTCGAAACCGGGAGCCAAAGCTTTCGCATAAAGTTTATTCCGCAAATACGTAATCAGGAACTCTTCCTGTCCCAGAAGAACATATATTTTCCGCAACGGCTGAGCGTCCAATTCCTTGCTCAGAGCCGCATATGTCAATTTGTTTTTATTCTTTACTGCCATATGACTATCCTACTATCTGCCTCAAAAAGCCGCAAGAAGAAGGCCGATGTTTCATCCAGTCTTACAGTGCGGATGTTCCGCTCACGCAACCTGTCTAATGTATCAGGATGCGGGTGATTGTGTAAGTTGTTTTCACCCACCGAAATGACCGCCCACAGAGGCTTAAGC
>JAQWBU010000136.1 GCA_028706195.1 Eubacteriales bacterium | reverse complement strand
AATAAACTTCCGCCGACAACCATTTGCATGACTTCGGAAGTTCCTTCATAAATCTCTGTGATTTTGGCGTCACGCATCATGCGCTCGACATCGTAATCCTGAATGTAACCGTAGCCTCCATGCAATAGCACGGCCAGGCTGGTGACATAATTTGCAGTGCGACTTGCCTTCAGTTTGGCCATAGCCGCTTCATAGGAATATCGACCACCGGAATCTTTTTTCTCTGCTGCCAGATATGTCAGATAGCGGGATGCCTCTATTTCAGTTGCCATATTTGCGAGTTGAAATTGCGTATTCTGGAACTTAGAGATAGGACGTCCAAACTGCTTACGTTCCTTGACGTAAGCGATAGTCTTATCCAAAGCTCCCTGCGCGATACCTACAGCCTGCGCTGCGATGCCGATGCGTCCGCCATCCAAAGTGCCCATGGCCAGACCAAAGCCCTTGCCTTCTTTACCCAGCAGATTCTCTTTGGGAATGCGGCAGTCAGTAAAGATCAACTCGCGCGTAGATGAACCTCTTATTCCCATTTTCTTCTCAGCGAGACCAAAGTCGAAGCCGGGCGTGCCCTTTTCCACAATAAAGGCGGAAATACCACGAGACCCCTGACTGGGATCCGTCATGGCGAACACAACATAAATCTCCGCCACTCCGGCGTTGGTGATGAAAATTTTTGATCCGTTGAGAACGTACTCATCGCCATCCAAAACTGCTGTCGTCTTCTGGCTGCCTGCGTCAGTCCCTGCAGCAGGCTCGGTCAAAGCAAAAGCGCCGAGTTTTGCACCGGAAATAAGAGGACGTAGATATTTCTCCTTTTGCTCAGCTGTGCCTTTGCTGTCTATAGCTCCGGCAGCTAAGGACGTGTGAGCTGATACGATTACACCTGTGGTGCCACAAACACGCGACAGCTCTTCCACTGCCAAAACATAGGTTAATGTGTCACAGCCCTGGCCACCATATTCATTTGAGAAAGGAATACCCATGAAACCGTATTTCTGCATTTTTTCAACTGTTTCACTAGGGAAGCGGTGGTTTTCGTCGATTTCTCTGGCCAGCGGCTCGACTTCATTGATTGCGAAGTCACGAAAAAGCTGCCGGGACATCTCTTGTTCTTTACTTAATGTAAAATCCATGTTCACCCCTCTAGAACAAATTCTTCTATTTACCTGTCGATCGCCATAAAAACGAGCGGTACCTACCGCTCGCCTTTGTTTCATTTGTTTGAATTATAACATAAATAGGGATTCAGATGAATGGTCATTCATCTACAATTTTTCTATATATAAAAGATGAATGCATGTCATTTATTTAGTCTACATATAGATAAGGGGAACTGCGTTAGGCTAACAGTTCCCCCTTTGTAAAATTTTTAAAATATTCGTATTATCAGATCATAATAATAATTTTCTTAATGTGGGTCTACTACGACTCCAGGTTCTCCCTCTTTGGTTAGAAGCTCAAGTGCCTTTTCTACATACCTTCTTCTGGACATCTCTTCATCCTCTTTTGATAGATGCGGATTGCCCACGGGAGAAGTAATTGCAAAGCCCTTTACATTTCTTGAAGTACCAATAGCTCGGGTAATATCTATTACTGCCGCGATCTGTGCTACAGGTATTTCTGCACGTTCAATTTCTAAATTTATCATTGCGCCGCAACGAGTACTAGTTCCTCAGGTAGAGGTCAGAATTACCCCGTCAATATTGTAATCTCTCAATTTCTGTGCAATTTCTGCCCCGATTCTCTTTGAGGCTTCAATAGAAGCACAGTTACCACAAGCAACAAAAACGTCCGGAAAAATTTCACCGATTACATTTTCTGCCTCGAGTTGCCGCATCGCATCGATAGGAACTAAGCGTTGAGGATTTTCAAGCACCCAGGTTCCATCATAGCCACTGTGAATGACAAAGTGAGGATCACTCAGGAGTTGGTCAATATTATATTGACCCCAGGTCTCACTGCCATTAGGTTTCAACTTATCCGGGTTATGTTCAGGTATTAGTCCTCCATCCGTCACCAAAGCAATCCTTGCGTTTCTTAGATCTTTGATTGGTGGCGGAGAGTCAACGACATCATAGACAGGAGGTGAAAGTTCCGTGACAAAATCTTCTCCGCGCAGTCGGGCCATGGCCATTTCTATAGCACGGGTAGAGGCCTTTTGTTCCTGTTGTTCATTCAAAATTATGTCACGCTTAATATAGCCTTCTGTGGCCGCACTTCCAATCGCTTCTCCCTTAAGCAGGCGTAAACCTAAACTGGTCATTTTCGGAACTACTCTTCTCATATCAGCAGCTGAAATTTTTGTTTCAACAATATAAGTGTCTTTTCTGAAAATATCTGCAGCCGGATTTTCGGGATACATACCTGTCACGGTGGGAATGCCTAGCTGATTACTAATTGCAGAAGCAATATTGCCACAGCTGATACCATATCTGCCTGCATTAAAGGCAGGTCCAAGAAAAACTATATCAGGAGATACTTCTTGAACTTTTGCTAAAATTTCATCAAGAGTTTTTTCGATATTTTCAGCGAAATAGTTATCACCACAAACAAATGTACCAACTATTTCAGCTTCATCTCCCAGATTTTTCTGATAGAGCAGGCCGGGACCAATTATTTCTTCCGAGTAACTCAGCCCTATTCCGGCGGCTTCCTCGCCCCCTATCTGCCCATAAAATTGATTCAAGTAAATTATTACTTTGAATTTATCCATATTTACTCCTTTAATAATCTACCGGCATGCCATAGCTATTGCCAACTTGGCTTAGAAGGCCTACATGCTTCATCGTAGTACACCACACGTCTCCAAGAGCCGGACGGCCCGAGGCGATTTTATGACCGGCAATAACACCGTCATCACCACTGAGATATATTGCATCCTGTGGGCTGCCAAGCAGCCTGTCAGCGGGCGGCAAATGAAAATTGTGATAATACGTTCCCGTAGAAACGATCGACTTAACATTTTGTTCGCTAATTAAGCACTCGGTTGAGACGTTGCTCTTCGAGTTTAATATCTGAATGATGGGAACAGCTACAATACCGAGTTTTTCACATTCACTGGCAATAGCTCCAACGTCTAAAGTCGATGCCCCGCCCACTCCCTTTGTAATGATGGCAGCATCAGCGCGGAACTCTTCTTTAAGGATGTTCGCTGCAAACTTGGATACTAAATCCCGATGGCTAGCTTCAACTGATGTAACAGTCAAAATCATCCCGGTGAAGTTCAAATCTTTACCGTGTCTGCGCATCAATTCGATGATGATAGGGTGATTTTGCAAATCGTAAGTCGTTATTCCGCGGAATCCGCCACAGGGTGACATGGCGCCATCCAAAATCTCTGTAGGTTGAGCAACAATAGGAAAGCTGTCAGCTACAGCGTTACCATAAAACATTGGTTCCCGGTAGTTTTCCGTATCGTACTGCTTTGAATAGAATTGAAATGAGTATGTGAAATTCGGCAAATCAGGATTATGAGTTTCATTGTTAAACACTTCGACACTGTCGTATTCTTTTGACAATGTAGCTTTAGCTAACAAAACACTTGTTTTGAAGCCGATTCTTCTGACTGCTTCCCGATACTCTCTGAAATCAATATCTTCACCCGTGGGCTCCAATACTAATTGAGGTATTTGAGCAAAAGGATTAATCGGAGCACAAGGACCAAACATATCAAATGAGCCCCATTTGCGCGACCAATATGTATTATTCTGACACAGAACAATACCAAAACCTTCAACCGCCCTGGTGCGTCCGCGACCTGCAATGCTGTATTCACTGGTCAGAACACCCGGCCACTCTATTTCATCCTCTAATTTGCAGCGCGCCTGAACCACATCAACGACATGCATGA
>JAQWBU010000135.1 GCA_028706195.1 Eubacteriales bacterium | reverse complement strand
ATCGCCATCAGCTGCCACAGCAGCGTAGATGCTCGCCATCTGAGTGGCAGTCACTTCAATTTCACCCTGTCCGTAAGCTGAAGTTGCCAGCATGACTGTATCGCCAATATCTCCGCTGTTGCTGAACTGCGCCGCCGGGAAGGGATAAGAAGAAGGTACATCCTCGGTGAAACCAAGGTTCAGCAACTCCTCCTGAAACACATCTTTTCCCATCTCAAGTGCTACTTGAGCGAAATAAATGTTGTCTGAAATAACTATCGCCCGGGATAAATCCTGAGGTGAATCGTCCACAGTGAAACGTGCAATCTCGTAGGATCCCCAGGAAGTGTCAGGCTGCCAGGTTTTGCCTATTATAGTCTTAGTCGTATCCGGACTAAGCATACCTGCATTAAAACCGGCCATAGCGGTGGCGATTTTCATTGTTGAACCGGGGGCGTAGGCAGGTTGAAATTTGTTCCATAACGGCAGTCGGCTGTCATTCAGGAGGGCCTGATATGATGCCTGAGCTATGCCTTGTACAAATTCGTTGGGGTCAAAAGAAGGAAAGCTCAACAAAGCGAGTATGTCCCCATCATATGGATCGAGACAGACAACTTGGCCTTCATCTTCCTTGAAAAGTGAGTATAGCTTGTTCTGCAAGTCAATATCCACGGTCAGATGAAAATCCTGCCCCGCCTCAGCAGGAACTTCGTACAGTATTTGCTTTTCATTTCCGGACAGGTATACGCGAACCCCCCGCTTGGCACGCAGCTCTTCTTCAAAAAGACTCTCCAGTCCTCTCTTGCCAATCATATCTCTTTCACGGTAAATGCCCCTGTCATCATTGTCCAAATCTTCTTGAGTGACTTCTCCGACGTGACCTACGAGATGTGCGATCGAATTAGCATAGGGATAGAGTCTAGTGTCAAATAAACGCATTTCCAGATGCAAGTCCGGGAATTTCTTTAGCTGAGCAGCGCTGAATTCCATCTGTGTCTTGATCGGGACATACATATTGTCTCCAATCCATGACTGCGACATGATGGCATCAACCTGCTCTACAGTCAGATCCAGTAATTGAGCAACTTCAGCATTGTCCGCTGTGTCATATAATCCCGATATGGCTCCGACTACCTGTCCCTTGCCATCCACTGCTAAGGGAATGTTATTGCGGTCATAAAATCCTCCGCGATGTGCGTCCAATCTTTGTACAACTAAATCGTTATCATCCGTCAATCCCGGAAAGATTAAAGAATTGGTGTATTCCAAGTACCAACGCTCTTCATTTTCATCATACATATATGTCAGCGTTAGGGGCCGCGACATTTCGCCATATCTTGTCTGCATAACAGCATTTGACTCATAGACAGTGATGCGATCATCAGATGCCCGGTCAAGTTTGCGAACATTTTCCAACTTCAATGATTCAAGACCAATGCGCTCGTCAATTTGTTCCTTGCGCTGAATTATGTCATCTAATTTATATCGGGAGCGGGAGTTTGAGGTGAAATGAGGATAGAGTTCTCTGAAATTTCTATTTTCAATTAATTTTAAAACATCTACCGAATTTTGCTCGCTCCCATCCGGGAAAGACTCGCTTTCTGCTGATGTTTTATCAGGATCACCTGCTAAAAACTCAGAAGGATCGCAGGAAATCAGCGAGAAAAGTAAGATGACACTCAAAATACACAGAATGATCTTGGGATATAATCCTTTATTGCTGATCTTAGATTCATTCATAGAAAGCTCCTGCATGTTTTGATTATCTCCTCAAGGAGAACATTTCCCGGTTTCTATTACTTACCATGAAGATAGCGTTCAAATGCCAGTTCAATTAATCGGTCTAAAAGCTCCTCGGCACTTATACCGCTGGCTGCCAGAAGTCTCGGGTACATACTGATGTCCACAAATCCTGGTATTGTATTTACTTCGTTCACAAGAACTTCGCCCGTATCTGAGAGAAAAAAGTCAATTCGAGCCATACCATAACAATTTAAAGCCTCAAACGTTTTGGCAGCGTACCTTTTTATTTCTGTCAGCTCAGATTCCGACAGCTTTGCCGGGACTATTAATTGAGAAGCAGAGTCTTCCTCATATTTAGCGGAATAGTCATAAAACTGACGATCCGGAATCACTTCTCCCACCACAGACAAAGTAAGATTTGCGACAGTTCCCAAAGCAGATATTTCAAGCTCCCTGCCTTTCACCGCCTGTTCCAGAACAACACAGCGATCATAATTAAGGGCTAAATTTATGGCTTCGTCCAAATCCTGTCTGTTTTCCGCCCTGCTGATCCCGATCGATGATCCCGCATTCGCTGGTTTAACAAAGATTGGAAATTCAAGCTTAGAGCAGATTTTGTCCAGTTCTTTCTTCGTGTCCTGTCGATAAGGTGACATATCAACACTACACCAAGGAGTGTGCGGGATTCCACTGATATCCATGATTTTATTGGCGAAAGATTTGTCCATAGCTAAGGCACTGGACAACATGCCACAACCGACAAAAGGAATGCCTGACATTTCCAGCATACCTTGAATGCGACCGTCTTCACCGTTGGATCCGTGCAATACAGGGAAAACGCAATCAATATGAACTGCTTCCCTGCTGCTTTCGGGGAAATATAATAAATTGTCAGTGGTATCGGCTGTAAGAAAGGCACGTTCCAATCCAGGCTCAATTTCCCAGCTGCCGTCACGCATCATTCTTGTTTCTCCGGGGAAATATTTCCATTCTCCCTGCTTGTTAATGCCGACGAGAAATAGATTGTAAGCTTCGCTTTTGCTCAGAGTGTCTGCAATAAACGCAGCTGATTTTCGCGATACTTCATGCTCGGGAGATTGACCTCCGAAGAGGACTGCGATGTTTAATTTATCTTTCATTCTGTCTCTATTCCAATGCTTTTTGATTTTCTTTGATATTAACCAGCATGTTGGTCAGATGTTCTTCAAGATTATCCAGGATATCCCGTGTATAAGTAAGAGCGTTATTGCGGATGCTTTCGCTTTGCTGTCTTGCTTCATCTACCATCAAAGAAGCAGCCTGCAGCGCCTGCTGTGTAACCTCATGCTCATCAATCATGGCTGCCATCTGTACTTCTGCATCACGAATGACGGCTTCAGCTTCACGTCGCGCTTCGTTAATCAGTTGGTGATTCTGCTGCAGAACCCAACGCGCGCGTTCCAATTCTTCCGGCAGGCTCTCACGGATCATTCGCACCAGATAGAGAACTTCTTCGCGATCCATCATACATTTGGTACCCAGAGGGACACTGCGAGCTTCCTCAACAGTATTTTCCAGTTTTTCGAGTAATACTTCAACGCTACGGTCTGGTCTTACTTCTTCCCTTGGATTAGAGGGTACTCTTTGGGGACGGCGTCTTTGATCACTCTGTCTGTTGCCACCGTTTCTTTGCTGTCTATTATCTTCCATATTCTAAAAGCCTCCGCAAAATCTAAATCACACCAACTGGCGCTTATTTCATCTAATTATATATCATTTGTTAATTGAGTTTCTCAGTACACGTGACCTTACTGCCGGGCGTATCTTCGCTCTACTTCGTTACAGATAGCAGCAGGCACGTAAGGATCAAGTTTGACACCATAGGCAGCCAGCTCTCTTACAGCGGAAGAGCTGATGCTGTCATAAGCCGATGACGTTGTTAAAAATATAGTATCCAAATCAGAGTAGAGTTCGCGATTCAGTCGTGCCATCTGCTTCTCCGCTTCAAGCTCAGTGGAGGTCCGCAAGCCTCTTAAGCAAACCGTGATATTCTCTTTGCGGCAAAATTCAGCGAACAATCCTTGCCACTCGCTGACCTGAACATTCTCCAGATCCCGAACTGAAAGTTCAACCATACGCTTGCGATCGGAACTTT
>JAQWBU010000134.1 GCA_028706195.1 Eubacteriales bacterium | reverse complement strand
TTCATTGTTATGCACGCCAAGATCATTAACTTCATGCCCCTGCGCTTCCAGATGGGCTCTTATGTACATTTTTAAGTCATATCCGGCATGATCACTACCTAATGCGATTTTCATTTTGTCAACTCCTCAATATTTATTTATTATACTTTCCAGTTCAGTTCTGTCATTAATGATAATGCGTCGCTGGCCTTGCAGCGTGATCAGACCTTCATCCTGGAATTCAGTTAGTTTGCGACTTAAGGTCTCCTGGCTCATTC
Source organism: Eubacteriales bacterium (assembly GCA_028706195.1). Taxonomy (GTDB): domain Bacteria; phylum Bacillota; class Clostridia; order Saccharofermentanales; family DTU023; genus DTU032. The sequence goes on along the minus strand of JAQWBU010000134.1, from coordinate 3,649 downwards.
CAAGCTGAGATGCCAAATCTCCTTTAGTCATAGGGAGCTCAACTTCAGCCTCTTCAGCTGCTAGATCCATTAGGGCTGCGGCCAGTCTTTCGGCAACCGAACCCAAACTGATTGCTTCGATCCGACTTTCCGCATTTTCCAGGCGTCTTGAGAGCTCATCCATGACTTTAAACGCAATTAGCGGATATTTCCCCATCAGCTCTTTAAGTTTCGAACCCTCCAGAACACAGAGGGTCGTCTCTTCCATCGCTTCAGCAAAATCACTTAATGGCAAAGAAGAAAAGAGAGTCAATTCACCAATAAATTCCCCGGGTCCAATGATCTGCAGAACCTGCTCTTTGCCGCCGGCAGTCAAACGATAAAGCTTGATTTTACCTTTGTGAACGACGTACATGGTGTTGCTGACTTCTCCTGCACCATATGCCAACTCACCTTTCCTTAAAATGCGTGAAGAGGTGATGCCGGCTATTTCCAGCATCTCCTCTTCGTTCAGTCCCTTGAATATCGGAACAAGTTCTATACAAGTTTCATGTTCACTTGAGCAACAGTGAGAATGAGCGTCACAATGACTATTGCACTGCATTATTAACCTACTTTCACAGCCTCCGGTTTCTGTCTTTTGTCTTTCCGACCATAATTCAGGAGGCGCATCGCATTCAGTATAACCAATAAAACCGAGCCTTCGTGCACTAACATTCCTAGTGACATATTTACACTTTGGACTAATACCCCTAATAAAAGTACTAACACAACAATAATAGCAAATATTACGTTTTGCTTAACGTTATTCGCTGTTGCCCGGCTCAGTCCCATTGCATAGGAGAGTCGGCCAATATCATTGCTCATCAGCACCACATCAGCTGTTTCCATCGCAACATCAGCGCCGGCCGCACCGATCGCAATTCCCAGATCTGCTGAGGCCAGAGCCGGGGCGTCATTTATACCATCACCTACCATGGCTACTTCGCCATACTCTGCGGACAATTCCGTCAATGCGCTGACTTTGTCCTCGGGCAAAAGTTCACTGTAATGTCCGTCCAAACCTAATTCATCTGCGACAGCCTGAGCTGCGCGGCGATTATCACCCGTTAGCATAACGATGTGCTTAACGTTCTGTGCATGCAAATCGGCGACCAGTTGATTAGCTTCCGGACGAATGGTATCAGCTATTGAAATAATACCATTGACTTTATCCTCTGACGCCATGATTACAGCTGTTTGCCCTAACTCTTCCTCAGCATTGAGGTACTCTTCATGTGAGGAGTAATCTATATTCTGATCATCAAGTAACTTTCTGTTGCCGATAAAATATTCGATGCCTTCATAGGTAAATGCCAGACCATGACCGATCAACATGTGGGCCTCTGCAGGCGTTTCTGTGATTTTTCCAACTCTCTCTTCAGCTTCTCTGATGATCGCTGAACCAAGGGGGTGTTCAGAATATGATTCACCGATAGCCGCAATACGAAGGAATTCGTTTTCATCCATGTCAAAAGTCTTCACTCTGCTAACACCCGGTTTACCTTCAGTAAGCGTTCCCGTCTTATCGAAAGCTATTGCCTTTACACGTCCAAGTTTTTCCATAATCTCGCCGCCCTTGACCAGAACACCGTTTTTAGCACCGTTGCCTATGGCCGCGACGTAGGATATGGGGGTTGAAATAACCAGAGCACCAGGGCAAGAAACCACCAGGAGGGTTAAAGCCAGTCTTATATCTCGCGAAATTAAACCGACCACGATTGACAGTAAAATGATTGCGGGGGTATACCAGGCAGCAAACTTTTCCAGAAATTTCTGGGAACTGGCCTTCTTGTCCTGGGCTTCCTCAACCATGTGCAGGATGCGGGCGAAAGTTGTATCTTCCCCGACTTTCTCCGCTTTGACGACGAGATAACCGGACTCAACAATGGTTCCGGAAAACACTTCTTCTCCCGGATCGCGCGATACAGGCATGGATTCACCCGTAATCGCAGCCTGATTCACATAGGCTGAACCTTCAATGACATCTCCGTCCACGGCAATTTTTTCGCCGGGCTTGATGATGACCAGGTCGCCATAGATCACTTCATCCGGTGAAATTTCAAGCTCTTCCCCGTTGCGCCTGATCCGGGCAATATCCGGAGCCAAATCCATCAGGGAACGTATGGAGTCGCGGGTTTTTTCCAAGGTTAGCGACTCCAGATAATCACCGAAGGTGAAGAGGAAAGTAACAGCTTGCGCTTCCCAGTATTCTCCGATGATAACTGCCCCGATGGCTGCAATTGAAACCAGCAGATCAATCCCGATAACCCCGTACCTGAGGCCGACAAAGGCTGTCTTAAATATGTTATACCCGGCGATTATTGTACCCAGAATCATGATCCCGATTGATACGGTCGCATAAGCTTCCAGGTCTCTATAGACTACTTTATTAAGGATAAGGGCAATAAGCGCCAGTATTCCTGTAATCCAAACAATTTGCTTTTTTGATAGTTTGAACATTTTCTACCCCCTGATTACTTTGTATATGATTACATTATTCCGTTTCAGGAAGAACTTTGCCTTGACCTAGGTCAAATATTCATATATTTAAAAAATTCTCAAATACTTCTTCAAAAAAATCAACCGCCTTTAACTTAAGGTGGTTGATGTGCCCATTCTAATTGATTTAAACGGGAAGGTTATTTTACAGATACTACCCGATAGCCCAGTTGCTCGATAGCAGCAGAGATATCATCCACTGATACTGTGTTTTCATCAAAACTGACCTTTACTCTGCCGCTATTGTAAAGCACTTCCGATTCTTGAACGCCTTTGGTCTTTTTCAAAAGTTTTTCAATCTTCATTACGCAGGTAGGGCATGTCATTCCTTCAAGTTGTATAGTCTTATTTGTCATTGTATTTCCTCCCATAGTTTTCTTTTTTCTTTATATTCACTATAGCTTTATATTTGCGCCAGGTCTTTGATCAATATCAAAATTTCTAAATGTTACGAAATATGAGAAGATAAACTCACAAAATTTATGCCCATGGGTTATCGGCGCCGGAAGAGTGCAGTAGAAACATGGCGTAGCCCTACCCATGGTGGGTAGTTTGTCAGAATACGGCAAAAAGCAAGAACGAGGCAGTTAAACCCCATTCTTGCTTTTTGCTTACAGGTTTTCAATCGGCTTTAGCAGTTTTAGGTTCAGACAATCAGGGTGTCTGAAGATCTTCACAATAATCATCGTAGCTGTAGGTGAAATAATCAAGTCCGCACCATGGATTGTCATCAATCAGCTTGTTGAGATAAGCTAAGATTGCTTCCCAATATTCTGGATTCATGACTTCAAGCTGAACTCCGTTGACTTCCACCCATCTCGTCTGATGCACAGGTTCTCCATTCCACATTATGTCTGTTTTCGAACTCATGTTTTGGGCAATTTCCTTGGTGAAGTTAATAGACTGCTTATCTTTTCCCTTTCCTACAGTGAAGTTCGACGGAACCCCGGCTTTTGTCAGGATCAGATCAACAATTTTCGGTGCATTCACAGGAGCTGCATGGTAAGTTGTGGTAGTTTGGTCCTTATAAGTCGCTGTGACCGTCACCGCCTGAGCCGGCATCGTGAAGCTGGTGCTTGACTCAGCAGCGTTGGCAAAACTCACACCATCCGCTGTAGTCCACTGATCA
>JAQWBU010000133.1 GCA_028706195.1 Eubacteriales bacterium | reverse complement strand
GATTCCGCCTGGTCGAGCTCGCCTTTTGTAAAAGAAGGAGCGGTAATGCTGCTAATTCTCCAGGAGTTACAAATCGGTTTTTTAGATAGTCGAAACGTGAGGATGCCACAAACACATCTTCTACTTCTCGGAATTCAGGCGTAACGATGTCTTTATCTGTTACCGGTAGGGTTACTATTCCAATGTCTACAGTCCCAGATCTAAGTGAATCAATTATTCCGGGAGAAGTTCGGTTAATAATCTGGATTTTTATCTTCGGGTATTCGACTATAAATTGTTGTAATACCGGTATTAAAAGATGTCGTAGTATCGTGTCGCCGACGCCGATTCTTATTTCACCAAGGTCTAATATTTGCATTTCATGCATTTTTGTTTCTGCTGTTTTGAACAGACTGTATGCCTGCTCAACATAGCTGTAAAGCATCTTACCGACCGATGTAAGCTTCACATGCTTTGAACCACGTATGAAAAGTGTGCTACCTGCAATCGTTTCTAAATTTTTAATAGACTGACTTACCGCGGATTGGGACACAAAGAGCTTTTTTGCGGCTGCTGAAAAACTCCCTGATTTCGCGACTAAATAAAAAGTTTTATATAATTCAAAGTTTACATCCATAAGTACTCCTAATGGTATATATTAAATATATTAATTTTATTAATGCATTATAACATTGTATAATTTTGTTGTAAAGAATTCATGATGAAATTCCTAGTGGAAGTTAAAACTTTGCGGCTAAGGCCGAGCATGGAGCGTGCATATTATGAACAAAATAGATCAGAGAAGTTTAGTCAGGCGTATCTTTGCAGAAAAGAAAAAAGGTTATAATGTAGAGGCGCAGGGCCTTTACAAGGATTTGAAATTTAATCTCGGAATTCAAAATCTCGTGGAAGTCCGAATTATCAACAGATATGACATTACAGATATACTAGATGAAGAGTATCTATTATCACGTTCTGTCATTTTTTCTGAGCCGACAGTGGATCAATTATTTGAAGAAGAAATCAACTTTGATTCAGATGAAAGAGTTTTTTCAGTTGAATTTCTTCCAGGGCAATATGACCAGAGAGCTGATTCGGCATCTCAATGCATTCAGTTTTTGACTCTTGGAGAAAAACCGAGGTGTAAAGCTGCAAAACTAATTGTACTAAAAGGCGAAATATCCGATGAGGATTTTAATAGAATTAAGGCATATTGTATCAATCCTGTCGACAGCCACGAAGCTTATATGGAGAAGTCGGAGACTCTTGAGGTTGACTTGGAGTATCCGGGGGACGTTTCTCATATTGATGGCTTTTGCAAGATGAGTAAAGATGAACTGACTTCATTACAGAGTGAGCTACAGCTGGCCATGTCACCTGATGATCTTGAGTTCTGCCAACAATATTTTGTTGAAAAAGAGCATAGAGATCCAACTATTACTGAAATCAGGATGATCGATACTTATTGGTCAGATCACTGCAGGCACACCACTTTTTTGACACAAATCAATAATGTTGAGTTTGAAAATGGTCCATTTAGTGAACTTATGGAAACAGTTTATGAAAACTATATTTTATCAAGAAAATATGTTTATGGTGATAGGGAAAAGGATATTTGCTTGATGGATATGGCCACAATAGCCATGAAAGAGCTGAAGAAGAGAGGTAAGCTGAGTGATTTAGATGTTTCGGATGAAATAAATGCTTGCAGCATTATTGTTAATGCGGATATAAATGGTGAGAATGAAGATTGGCTAGTAATGTTTAAAAACGAAACACATAACCATCCGACTGAAATAGAACCATTTGGTGGAGCAGCAACATGCCTAGGTGGTGCAATACGTGATCCGCTTTCAGGTCGATCATACGTTTACCAGGCTATGCGAGTTACAGGGAGTGGCGACCCGAGGGCAAAAGTGAAGGATACATTGCCAGGTAAGTTGCCGCAAAGGAAGATTACGACCGGAGCTGCAGCAGGTTACAGCTCTTATGGAAACCAGATAGGTCTGGCAACTGGTCAGGTCACTGAGTTGTACGATGAAGGATATGTTGCTAAACGAATGGAAATCGGTGCGGTAATTGGAGCTGCTCCAAAGAAGAATGTCATCAGGATGGAACCCGAAACTGGGGACAGTATTATATTACTGGGAGGAAGGACCGGACGCGACGGATGTGGCGGAGCGACAGGTTCATCAAAGGAGCATGATGAGAAATCGCTTCTTACATGTGGAGCTGAGGTACAGAAGGGAAATCCGCCAACCGAACGAAAAATACAGAGACTTTTCCGCAATGCGCAAGTCAGCCGTATGATAAAGAGATGTAATGATTTCGGCGCAGGTGGTGTGTCTGTAGCAATTGGTGAATTAGCTGACGGTTTGGATATTGATCTTGACAAAGTGCCTAAAAAGTATGAAGGGCTTGACGGTACTGAACTTGCGATATCGGAATCACAGGAAAGAATGGCTGTTGTTGTCTCAAAAGAAGATGAAGAAAAGTTTATCAGTAAAGCTGCAGATGAGAACCTGGAGGCTACAAAAGTTGCTGTTGTTACAGACTCAGGCAGATTAAGGATGAAATGGCGTGGCAAAATTATTGTTGACATAAGCCGCGATTTTATAAATACAAATGGAGTAAAGCAAAGCATTGATGTTTATGTTAAGTCACCAGAAAAGCACTGTTTGAAAGAAATGTCCCCCATTAAAATGTCCTCTATTACGTCCTCTGTGGAAGAAACGTCCCCCACAATTTCAGAAGAGTGGGTGCAGAACATGCAAAGGCTGGAGCTGGGATGTCAAAAGGGATTAGTCGAAAGGTTTGATAGTACAATTGGTGCAGGCACGGTTTTGATGCCATTTGGCGGGAAATACCAGCTTAGCCCTGCTGAGGGTATGGCTGCGAAGTTACCTGTCTTAGAGGGAGATACAAAAACCTGCACGCTTATGTCACACGGATTTAATCCCGCCATTGGGAAGAAGAGCCCGTTCCATGGAGCTGCATATGCACTTACAGAAGCTATTGCAAAAATTGCAGCAATGGGTGGGGATTATCATTGTATCAGGCTGACGTTACAGGAGTATTTTGAAAAGCCCGGGAAAGATCCTGAAAGATGGGGAAAGCCTTTAAGCGCTTTACTTGGAGCATATTATGTGCAGATGAAGCTTGGATTACCTGCGATAGGCGGGAAAGATAGCATGTCTGGTACATTTAAGGACATAAATGTGCCTCCCACATTGGTTGCTTTTGCTGTTGCAGTCAGTGATGCCAGTCACATTATTTCCACAGAGTTTAAAAAGGCTGGAAGTCAGGTTGTTTTGCTTAAATTGGGGAAAGATTCAAATGAATTACCGGACTTTATTCAGCTTGATCGTAACTATACGAGGGTTCATGAGTTGGCGGGAAATGGAAAAATATTAGCGGCACACTCAATTCGAGGCGGCGGTATAGCTGAGGCAATCAGCAGAATGTGCTTTGGGAATATGATTGGTATTGAACTAGAAAACACAGGCAGTACTAATTTCTTCAAACCTGATTATGGTTCTTTATTACTTGAGATAGATGGATCTGAGGATGTTGAAAGTTTACTAAATAATTTGGACTATGTGGTCTTAGGAAACACAACTGTCAAACCTGATATTGTAGTACAGGGGACGGTTCTCAACTTAAATGCAATTTTGGAGAAATGGATGGAGCCATTAGAGACTATATTCCCAACAAAGACTAATGATATAAGCAATTCTCCAAGAATATACGACTACAATATTAATTCTGCGGGAACAAAGGACATTGAACGAAGCAAACCTATAAAGTCTATGTGTGCTAAACCGAGAGTCTTCATACCGGTATTTCCTGGCACGAACTGCGAATACGACTCGGCTAAAGCGTTTGAGAATGCAGGAGCTCTAGTAGACATTCAGATCGTTAAACACCTTACAC
>JAQWBU010000132.1 GCA_028706195.1 Eubacteriales bacterium | reverse complement strand
AACCTCCTTAAGCCTCGGGGAATCAATTTCTTCTGCAGGAGGTCAATCAAATAACTCAGGCAAACTGCCATAATTGCTGCGGGAATTGCGCCGGCAATAATCAGCTTGTTATTATTAGTGCTCACGCCGATGTATATGAACTCGCCCAAACCACCCAGGCCAATCATCGAAGCAAGAACAGCCCAGCTTACTGTATAAATGGCCGACATACGCAAGCCGCCAATGATGGTGGGCATTGCCAGGGGCAGTTCGACTTTTAGCAGCGCTTGCAGGTCAGACATGCCGCAACCCCTGGCTGCCTCTTTATACTTGGGTTCAACTTCAAGAATACCCACATAGGTGTTTTTTAAAATCGGAAATATCGCATAGACTGTTAAAGCGGTAATGACTGTAGCTGGCACCATTCCTAAATACAGAAAGAGAATACCAATAAAAACGATGCCCGGGACAGTCTGAAAGACTGAAATTACCGGCAAAATATATTTTGCGTAGCGTGGAATTCTAGACAGCAAAATTCCCAGGAGCAGCGCAATAATAAACCCCATAGTTACCGAGACAAGCACATAATACAAATGAACACCCATTGCAGAAACAATCTTACTGCCATACATATCTATAAAAGTAGCGATTATGCTTCACCTCACAGGACGTCAGCCATTGCCTTGGCCATACTTGTTTTCGTGACAATGCCGGCAATGGTGTCGTCAGGATTGAGAACAACCATATATCTATCTCCGGAAGCAACCAGCTTCTCAAAACATTCTTGAGCATCGTCATCAACATAGGAGACACAATTATGATTTGAAGTCAAACTTGCAATTGTAGAAACTGACTTTCCGCTGCCCGTGATTTGATCTATGCTTACAGTGCCGGCATAGGTATTATCTTCATTTTTCACCAGCAAAGAATCGTAATCCTGACTGGCCATTAAATTGGTGCATTCTCGAAGGCCGCGATTCTTGGATACTGTAAGCACATTTGTGCGCATGAAATCTGCTGCTTTCAACATAGGTTCCCTGGAACTCACACGCGTGCCCATAAAGCTTCTAATTAGATCATTTGCAGGATTTGCCAGCATTTCTTCGGGACTGGCAATCTGAACAACTTCCCCAGCGTCCATAAATATTATCTTATCTGCAAGTTTTAGAGCTTCATCCATATCATGAGTAACGAATACTATAGTCTTATTCAGTTTCTTTTGCAGCCTGGCGATTTCATCCTGTAAAACATTGCGAGTCATGGGATCCAATGCCCCAAAGGGTTCATCCATCAAAACAATAGGTGGTGACGCGGCCAGCGCCCGCAATACCCCCACACGCTGCTGTTGTCCGCCAGAAAGCTCAGAGGGATACTTATGAGCATATTCATCATAGGGCATATTAACCAGCTCAAGGAGTTCCTGAGTAATTTCATTGCATTTATCTTTGTCGTATCGCAACAACTTAGGGACAACGCAGATATTTTGGGCAACAGTCATATTGGGAAACAGACCAATTTGCTGAATAACATAACCGATTGAGCGACGCAGCTTGACACGATTAACAGTTGATGTTTCCTGGCCGTCAATATAAATTTCCCCTGCGTCCGGCTCAATTAGCCGATTCATCATCTTCAGTGTTGTCGTCTTTCCGCAACCACTAGGTCCGATTAGGACTGCAAATTCCCCTTCTTTAATAATAAAACTGAGATCTTTAAGAATTACAGATTTACCTATGCTCTTTTTTACACTTTTAAAATGAATCATAAAATCCTCTCCTAAAAAAAAGTAACAACCTTATGGTATAACAAGGTTGTTACTTTTGTCAAATCCAATATACCGCTGAAATAAAAACAGAACCCCTTAATAAGCCGATTTTAAGGGGTTATTATTATCATCGATTTTCGTTAGAATACAAAAATTTATGCACTCTTTCATAACAATCTTCATCGCCAACGAAGTAAAATATGTCACTTTCCTTAAAAACTGTATATGGCCCGGGAGAAATTGTCAAAGATTTATTTCTTTCAACGGCTATTATCGTTGCCGAGGTATTATGCCAAAAAGAAGTTTCTCCTATGGATTTATTTAAACAGATAGAATCAGCAGTGATTTCAATCTGAAACGGAATGAAAGGATTGATTGAACTAAACCGATCGGTTTTATCAATCAAAGCCGTAAGGCGACTATCTATAAGCCTGATTTCTTTCTTCTGCCTGTTGACACTATCAATAATATCTTGCTTTATTTTATTCAGCTCTTGAATGTTTTTATATTGCTTGACATACTTTAGCGCATTTTCATAGGATTTAATGATAACGCCGCTGCCCTTTGTTGATTCAACTATTTTTAAGTGGGATAAAACACATACTGCCCGCCGGGCAGTTTCCGATGAAACGCCATACTGGCTGGCCAGGGAAGATCTAGCATAAACCTTCTCACCAACCTTATAATGACCATCAACAATCTTGGCGGCAATATCCGCTGCAATCTGTTGATACTTGGGACCTGTGATTATCATTTAGATAACTCCCTCTAATTATAATTTGATGACGCAAGACTACTTGTTTACGCAAAGATAATCCAACCTTTGCGGCTCCTAACAGAGTGCCTTTACTCCACAACTCTATTCTACAACAAAAAGAAGGTCTTTGCGCCTGCTATTGTATTATTCTGGGAAATAAGGCTACTCATACTGAATTCCCAATGCTTCAAACTGAAACCCAAGGTATCAGCAGTTATCAAGTACTAATACAATTCATCCAGAAGAATATAGTAGTTTATTTTCTCCCAATCTGGTTCTATCCCGAGCAAGTCAAAAAACAACTTAACATGTTTTTCTTCACCAATATCGTACCGAATTGCCCAGATCTGCCTCCTCATGAGGGTTTTCATTCTTAGGTACTAAAAGGCCGTGCCACAGCCAAAGGAAACCGGGGTAACACTTCATCATCGCTCCAGCTCGTTTCTCATAATCACAACATTCCCTTGTTGTGCAATCTTACTAAATCCCGCTTTTTCGTATAGCCGCGCTGGGCCGGTATAGTCAAAGGGATCCGGGTAACCGTTGTTCTAATTGAAGAAAGCTGATAATATAACTGTGATAATAATTTACTGGGGGCCTAATCATGGAAAAGTACAGAAAAATTGATGAGAAAATCAGTGAAGGATACAAGTTACTTGAAAGCAGACAAAATGTAAGGGGCTGCGATACCCTGCTGGCTGCATGGGAAGATATCAAAGTATTAATGTCGGAAGATAACATAAAAGATTTAGCCGCCCTAGATAAAAAATATAGGTGGACGGAATTTATCCTAAATTATGTCCAAGATCTTGAGGAACAATTGTACAACTTGGCGCTAGATGAACCTCAATATTTCACCAGAAGAATTCACTATTGCGAGGAATTGCTGGCATTATGCAGTGATGAAGAAGACTTATTAATTGAGAATACCCGCAGAGCTATAGCGGAATCACATTTCGCCCTGGGCAATACGCAAGAATGCGACCGGCTTTTCGAAAAATGGCTCACTGATGACCCCACCTGGGGTTGGGGCCACATTGGCTGGTCAGATTGCTATCATTTTGGCACTAAGAATATTGCACCCGACCTTGTAAAGGCTGAACAGATAATCAGGAGCGCCCTGGAGCAAAATAACCTAAGAGACAGGGCCGATGTGATTGACCGAGCAGTTGATATATATACTGCCCTGGGAAATAATGAGCAGGCAGCGAAACTAACAGAGGAACTGAAGATATTAACTGCGCCTCCCAAAAAAACAACCAACACTCCGATTAAAGTAACAAAGATAGGCCGCAATGAGCCCTGTCCGTGCGGCAGTGGCAAAAAGTATAAAAAGTGTTGCGGCAAATAAGTCCTGATAATTAGTCCCACTAGGGAAGCAAGAACAAAATTATATCAGCAGGCTCATGATAGGCTTAG
>JAQWBU010000024.1 GCA_028706195.1 Eubacteriales bacterium | reverse complement strand
TGAGATCTATAAGCTTATGCAGTTTTGAAGGTGCGACTAATGCGCTTTCAACCATTCCGGTGAGAATGACGGAGAGGATACACCTGTTCCCATCCCGAACACAGAAGTTAAGCTCTCTTGTGCCGAGAATACTAGTTTGGAGACGAACTGGAAAAGTAGGCACTCGCCGGATACATATTCCTCGTTAGCTCAGTCGGTAGAGCGTTCGGCTGTTAACCGAAATGTCGTTGGTTCGAGCCCAACACGGGGAGCCAGAGAAGGACTACTAAACAGATTATGTTTTGTAGTCCTTTTTTTACGCTCATTTATTCCTGAATTAGCGCAATCCTGCTATCCGGTGCAGATTAATTAGAAACGTAAGCTATGCACTTTAGTTATACCGACAGAACGAGTATAATGATGACAGCGAAATGAGTAGATTGGCGAAGATGTTCTGTCAAGGAGCTTATGATGCGTAAGTTCGTATTGTATAACGAGAGCCAAGGTGAGCTTATAGTGGCTCAGTCATTCAAGCGTCGCATTTTCGACCTGAGGGGGAAATGTCTTAAAATATCTGAAGGTCTTCATTATTATTCTGCAATATTAACAATTGTGACTTCATGTGCGTCCCAGTGGACGTATTATGGTAAAGACGGAGATTTATTTGCAACTGGAGAGCATGCGGGTTTTCAGCTGATGATAGGTGCTTTGAAAGGAGCTTTTCATGCAAAGATTTAATCGACACTTCAGTTTGAGGAGATTAGGCAGGGAAGAAGATGGCCAGGCCATGGTGCTCTTTGCGTTGCTTCTGGTTGTTTTGCTGGGCTTCGCAGCTCTGGTAGTGGATGTTGGCTTGATGACTGCATCAAAATCTAAATTGCAAAAAGCCGCTGATGCAGCGGCTCTTGCTGCCGCCTTGGAAGCTCCCCCGCTGTTCAGGGATGGCGGTTTTAGTGGAGATGAGATAACAATCGAAAACATTATTATAAACCGGGGAGAGGAGTACGCAGAAAAGAATGGTGTGCCAAAGGCTAATACGGAAGTTGACTGGAGGATTGTGCAAGATCCGGAAACGTCGAAATATCAAAACGAAGTACAAGTAGATGTACATGAGCAGGTGAATCATCTGTTTGCCAGAGTCCTGGGCTTTGACAGCACCAAAATTGAGGCGACAGCGACTGCAGTTCGTTACGCTACCCGGGATGGATCGGTTATTCCTATAATCAACATTAATAATCAACCGGATGAAAACGGAAAGATAGAAATCCGGGATAAATCAAGCGATACTCCCAGTGACAGAGAATGGATTGATATTGCTTACTACATGAAAGAGCAAGGTGTGACGCGTATCGAGGATCTGGTAATAGATCCCCGGGAGAATCTGGAAATTGAGAAAGGCGGAACACAAGTCTGGATGGATTATGTCGAAACCTTGTTGCAGTATCCTGGCCCTCATTTCGTCTTCAGTATTCGCTTTGATATTATCGCTGCTCTGCCAAGTGGAAGTGGTATTGGCATTTACAAAAACGGTGTTACTCCGTCGACCGGTCTATTAAAGAAAAATGATAATTATGAAGATTTAAAACAGAGTGATGTGATCGCTCCCTTCGCTCGTCTGGTCGATGAAAAGTACGTCGCCTGCAAGGAAACTGATTCTGGTGCTGTAGCCCAAATTGTAATTATCGAGCTTACCGAAGGATCTACTACTGGAGGCAGCGGAGCAAACATGGTTGTATCAGGACCATACGTTACGAACCATGAAATGAAAGATTTCTACGAGAACTCGACGGATGAGGAGACTGAACTGGGTTTATCTAAGTCGCGTCTGACGAAGTAAGTACGATAATTTAATAAAGGACAATGAAACCATTTCAAGAAGAGGGGGAGCATGAGTCATAAAGTGTCCACTCACAACAACAGCAAGAACTCCAACGACAAACTGAAACGTCGTAACCCTGCTCCCATTATAATCTACATCGCTTCACACGAGGGCGGCCATTACATCTTTGGTAAGCTGAGTTGCTGGCAGTTTGTTTCCTTCCGTGTCGGAAAAACCCTCTTCCTCTAAGATGACGAAAACATAATACGAAAGTCCTCCAGAATCCCCGATACCGCCGAACAATGCCTGATGTCACCCGATGCGGCATGGGATCCTTACGACTATCCCTATACCCTGTATAACCTCGGCGGAAGTCTTGCTAATGACATTTCCTCCCTTCTCTCGCTGTTTCTTTATCTGCTGATCCCGGATACCATCATCCTGCCGGAGTTCTTCGCTATTTTATTCGTGCTCGGCCTGTCCAATAACACCCTGGCCGTGATCGTCTCCGGCATACCGACTGATGGGCACAATATCCTCTCACTTAGAGTCGAAGAACTCATCCTTGACTATATTGAAAAGCAGGCTCAAACCGGCTATTGATCATGGTTTGCAAGTATCAGATATATTGTGATGAAAAACTTGTGGTTTCTGCGATTGGGTGTGCAGTAAATACCGCATTTGATACAGAAATAAATATAAATATAATTGTACGAATTTTCGATGGTGCTAAAATAAAGACAGGATTATAAGCCCGATTATTGAGCCTGATATTTGGCTCGGAGGCGCACTATGGTGTGTAGAATCTGTCGCAGAATCAAGACTGCGACTCTTGTGGCATGTATCCTTCTTTTCCTGGCAGCGCCGCTCAGTTGCGCTTCCCCGAAAAACACTCAGATCGGTAATTCATCTGGTAATCTCCTGAACAGCGGCCTTTCCGTCGAACACAATGGAATGATATATTTTTCCAACTTCAGTGATGAAGGCAAGCTTTACAAAATGAAGCCTGATGGCTCCGAGCTGGTCAAGGTGAGTGACACTAAAGGTGGTTTTTTTAATTCTTATGGTGAATGGCTCTATTTCATCGATGAATCAGGTGGAATCCAAAAGATTAATCAGGATGGTACCGGACTGGAGCTAGTACGCAAGGAGGGCTCGGAATATATTTCGCTGCAAGGCGAGCAGCTTTATTTCATTGATGGATCCGGGGAGGCCAGTTCTGCAACTTACCGCTACATATACCGGATGAATTTAGATGGCTCAGACATAGAGGCACTCTCGGATAAGTCAGCCAACATGTTTTGTATCGACGGCGATTGGATTTATTTCATAGAAACGGAAACTGCAAAATTATGGCGCATAGCCACAGCCGGTGGTGAAAGTGAGCTGCTCGTGGACGAAAGTGTAAGTTTGTATTGTCCGTATGAAGACGAGCTTTTCTATACCCTGTCAGAGGACGGAACTTTATGGCGCTTTAAAGAAGGTGAGGAGTCTTTGCAGCTCAGCGAGGTAAAAGCATCAGCGCTCAATGTGTCAGATGGCTGGATCTACTATGGAAAGACGCTGGACGATAAAGTCGGGATGGAGCTGTGGAAGATGCAGACAGACGGTTCTGATAATTCAAGCCTGAAGACGCCAAGTCCCATTTTAATTAATGTCTGCGACGACAGAATTATGACGATCAGCGTGGACTTTTCCTCCATGGGAATTACTCAGATATTCTCTGCCACCGATGGTTCAAACAAACAGGAATTTATTTACGAGCAGGAGAGCACTGAGCCCAAACCAATCAATCATCACCAAATGGATGAAGATGTGGTTTGGAATGATATATCAATCAATGT
The DNA here is from genome assembly GCA_028706195.1 of Eubacteriales bacterium. GTDB lineage: Bacteria > Bacillota > Clostridia > Saccharofermentanales > DTU023 > DTU032. Next base: position 12,894 of record JAQWBU010000024.1, on the reverse strand, counting down.
TCACTGGGTCTATGCGACGAATATTCTGCCCAGCAAAGATCCGTCATTTGACTCTCCGATCTTTGATGATGTTATTGATTACAGCTACCTCTTCGTCAATCTGACTGCGACAAATTCCGGCAGTGAAGATGTTGAGTTTGGGCAGTTCTTCGGCTTGACGGAGAATATTGAGGATCCGTATGCAGCTATTGTTTACTGTGAGATCGCTGAGCTCGATGGACAACAGGAGGGAAATTTCACTTCTGACCGTTCAGATTTTACTCAAAATTATGTGCTTCCTGCCGGAGAATCACGTAATCTACAGTGTTTCAGCAATTTGATGACAAGAGACTATCCCGTATATCTTCTGCTTCTAAATGTGAGTCAGGTTGAAGCGGCGATTGAGCTACAGCCGAATATGGAATATTACGTCACCGGCTGGGAGGAGTCGATGACTATCATGAACAAGGCCTTCCCTGGTTCTGAAATTATTAATCCATCAGGAGTTGCACATATTTTAGAAGGTGAAAAGGAAGAAAAGATGTTCTACGCCTTTCAGGTCGAAGGAGATTGGTACTTCGTGGAACGTGACAGCGGTGATATTTATTCGGGAGGTCCGGATCAAGATTATCCGGAATATGAGGCCGTACCGAAGGAGAAAGTAATATTTCCCTGACACAAAACTGACACAGTCGGGATTTATTCTGTAAGCATAAATGATCCAAGGAGGTCAATGTAAAATGCTAAACAGAATATTAAAAGGAATCGCAGTATTTGCCATAGTAGCGGCTCTGACAATAAGCGGTCTTTCATTAACTAATGAGAAGGTCAGTGCTGCAGAGGGCGATCTGGCAGAAACAAGCGAAGAGACAAATGACAACGGCTATGCTTTTGGCAGAGGCATGCGCAATATGATGCGCAAGGCTGAAGACCTGGACGGCGATGGTTATCCTGATCTTCCTGAAGGTGTTACCCGTCCCTGTGATACGGATGGCGACGGCGTACCGGATAATCTTCCTGAAGGTGTAACTCCTCGTTGGGACAGAGACCGTGTGCGTGATCCTGAAGTTGAAGGTGAAGGTTTTGGCAGAGAATTCGGTATGGGCATGCGTAATATGATGCGCAAAGCTGAGAATCCATTCCGTGGCCGTGTATGTCAGAACACCGCAGCTACAGAAACTCCGTAATAGTTGAGTAGAAAATTTGCAGGGAAAGCTAAGAAGCAACGGGCGGCATTAGTTTTGCTAGAATATATGAAAAGATTTGAATCCGGGGGAATTATATGCCGCGCATGCTAATCGCAGATGATAATCGCAAAATGACAGAGATCCTGGCTGAATATGCCAGACGTGAAGGTTATACAGTAGATCTTGTTTACGACGGTCAGGCGGCCTTGAATCACTTCAAGGCCGATCCTGCCGATGTTGTTCTCCTGGACGTGATGATGCCTTTTATTGACGGTTTCACTGTGTGCCGAGAAATCCGGCGCATATCTCAAGTGCCGATTTTGATGATTACAGCTCGTAATGAGGACAGAGATCGTATTATGGGTCTTGACATAGGAGCTGATGATTATATTGTTAAACCATTCTCGCCGGCTGAGGTGATGGCACGGGTGCGAGCTATTATGCGCAGGCTTGATTTCAGCAACGAGGAGTCAGATAAGAGCGGAGACTACAATTTGGGCAGTCTGCATATCAATATGGAAAAGGCAGAAGTTTTAGTTGATGGTGAAGAAATAAGTCTTACGCACCGTGAAAGAGAGCTCCTCTGGCTTCTGGCTTCCAACCCGGAACGTGTATTCAGCCGTGATGAGCTGATAGACCGGCTGTGGGGTTATGATTATGAAGGTGACTTAAGAACGGTGGATTCACATATCAAGCGCCTGCGTGCAAAACTGGAAGACCTTGACAATAAGGACTGGAGTATAGCTACGGTACGTGGTCAGGGCTATAAGTTCAGAGTATTATGAAACATATAAAGTTGAGTCGGCGTATCGCCATATCATTTTTTCTCCTCTTCCTGGTTTTCAGCCTGGTTTTGAGCGTTTTGTTTTATACACTGAACCGCCGCAGTATGCTGCAGGTGTACGAAGACCAGCTGCTCACACATGCGATCAGCATCGCTGATGCGATAGATGGTTTGAATTTTTCGGGAGAAGATACATCCGGAACGGTTGGACAAGGCCAGAGTCCAAGTCAGGGCCAGGGTGGACAGGGCGGTCCGGGCAGGTGGATGCACATGGGGCCGCAGTCAGCTTATTTGGACCTGATCAATGAGATTGCCATGAGCGACATCTGGATTGTTGATGAATCTGCTCGTTCCGTCACTGTGGGCATGACGCAGCAGCCGATAAATTACACTGAATTGAATCCTCAGGCTCAGGCTCTGTTGGAAGATGTGTTTAGCGGAAAAGCTCTTACGAGCAAGGCTTTCAGCGAACAACTGGACAGCGCCTCACTGTCAGCCGGTGCGCCGGTTTACGATGAGGAGGGGCAGGTGATAGCTGCAGTGCTCCTGCATAACAGCTACAGTGATCTTAATCAGAGCTTGTTCGGCATACTTGGCATTCTGGGAGTGTCGCTGCTGATAGCTTTGCTGGTAGCGCTTATACTGACTACATTGTTGTCCAGGCGTATCAGCCGCCCTGTCGCCCAGATGGAGCAGACCGCCACACGTCTGGCTGCAGGTGACTATGAAGCTCGCAGCGGAATCAGTCAGGGCGATGAGATCGGAGCGCTTGCTCGAAATATTGATAAGCTGGCCGAACGCCTCTCTGAGGCGGAAAGGGAGCGAGAACAGCAAGAGGAGTCTAAGCGGGCTTTCCTGGCCTCAGTGTCGCATGAACTGCGTACGCCGGTGGCCGTTATGCGCAGCTCGTTAGAGGCATTGCGAGACGGTATCGTTTCCGAACCGGAACGCCGTCAGGAGTATTATGACGACCTGCTGGTGGAAAGCCGTCAGCTGGAGCGACAGATCAATGACCTTCTTGAGCTTTCCCGTCTGGATTCAGCTGAATTCACGTTTGAAAAAAGCGAGGTCAACATTCCGGATATTTTGGAAGATGCGGTCCGCGGTAAACGTCGTCAAGCTGAGAAACTTGGCTTGTCATTGAATTATGAGGATGATGTCAAGCAGTACGCCTATATGGCTGACTATAATCGGCTGTATCAGCTCTTTGCTATCCTGATGGATAATGCGCTTCGTTACGCTGATACCGGTACCAATGTCAGCATAAGTTCGCAGTTGACAGAGACCGGTCAGCTGGAGATTCTGGTCCATGATTATGGAAGCGTGATTACTCCTGAGGCTTTACCTCATATCTTTGAACGCTTTTATCGTGTTAACGCAGATGATTCACTTGGCTCCGGTCTGGGACTAGCCATCGCAGCAGCTCTGGCTGACCGCCATGACATAGCGATTGAAGCTGAAAGCAGCGCTGAGGCAGGTACTACTTTCAGACTCCTGTTCTCGGCTCCACTTGACGAACACTAGTATTCTTTCGCTATCGACAGCTAAATTACTCGCTTTCTTGCAGGACGGTTAAGATCTCCTCTGCGCGCTGCCGGTCCTCAGTATTTACAAAAATGTAATACTGCTCCAGAATGTCGCCCGCCCGGAGGACAAAGCCTGCTCCGTGTTCACTTCTCATCACATAAGGGATCTGATTGCTTTCCAGCAAGCCCTTAGCCAAATCAGCTTCGAAGTGTTTGCCGCTAAATACCAGTACAGCGTCATCTATCATAATAAGTACATTCTTTCTAAAGCTTAATTTATCTTGCCAATCCATTATACTGGAATCATAGCGTCGATATCGTGAATCACGTTATACTGAGATAAGGAATTGCATGATTGTGTGCCTGGCACCAAAATATTCATGGCATAAAACTAATGCCATCGCGAAACGAACAAAGGGAGTGATAGCTGAATGGACAGCGACGGATGGTCGTTAATCATCCTACTGATCTTACTATTATTGGGCGCAGCTTATTGCGCATCTGCAGAAATTGCTTACTCGTCACTAAATACCATCAGAGTCAGAAACCTGGCAGATAAAGGTGATAAGAGAGCGAAGCGAGCCTTATACATTAGTGATAATTTTGATAAATCGCTCACAACACTTCTGATCGGCAACAATATCACTCACATAGCCTTCGCATCTGTTGTCACACTCATGGTGACACGCGTATGGGGTACGTCCTATGTCAAATACGGGACCCTGGTTTCTACACTCGTGGTATTTTTGTTCAGCGAAATGATTCCCAAAAGTTATGGCAACTCAAACTTAAAGTACGCCTTAAGAATTTCCGGGTCTCTTAAAGGCCTAATTAAAATATTCACGCCACTAAGCTTTTTATTCACGAAAATCGCTGACGCTATCACCAGATTATTCAAAGTAAGAGATGACTCCGGCATGAGTGAGGAAGATTTCCAGGACATAATGAGGGCTGTCGAAGAGGAAAAGGTTCTGGATGAAGGCAAACAAAACTTGTTAGGTTCCGCTCTCAACTTTGATGTAATCAGGGTAGGGGATATCTTTACTCCGCTGATGGATGTTGCCTCCATTGATATAGATGCTGAAGGTGAAGATATACTTGCTCTGATCAAGGAAGAGAAGTTTTCCAGATTTCCTGTCTATTCAGGCGAGAAAGACAAGATAATCGGCCTATTGCAGACGAAAAAGTTTCTTCGCACATATATCAAGAAGGATTATACAGGCGTTTCCTCACTTATGATCAAGCCATCTTATGTGACAACGGATGTTTTCGTGGATGACCTGCTCAGGCAGATGTCCAGGACCAAGAGTCACCTCTATTTTGTGAAAGACGAAAAGGGCAAGGTCATTGGCATCATCACTTTGGAAGATATTCTGGAAGAACTGGTGGGTGAGATCTGGGATGAAAGTGATCTGGTGGAAGGGGCGGATTTGGGATGAACATAGGCCCCTACATCGGAATCGTAGTATGCATAATTTTATCGGCATTTTTTTCAGCGTCAGAGATCGCCTTTGCTGCAGCTAATAAACTCAGATTGAAGAACAAAAGTGAGGCAGGCAACAGAAGGGCCAAGATCGCTCTTTACATCACGGACAATTTTCGGGATGGGCTATCTACTATCCTGATCGGTAACAATCTGGTAAATATTACTGCTTCATCCATTTCGGCGGTAATAATTATTGACCTGCTGGGAGATAGTGGAACTGCCTTATCAAGTATCGTCATGACAATAATTATCCTCATCTTCGGCGAAACTACACCGAAGACCATAGCGAAGAAAACTGCGGATAGTTTTGTGCTTTTTGCGGCCTATCCGATCAGCTTCCTGATGATCGTTTTGAAGCCCCTCATAAGGCTTGTAGGCTATATAGTGAATTTATTTTCCAAATCATGGGTTTCAGACGAAGACCCAACGCTTACGGAAGAAGAATTGGTCTTAATTATTGAAGAAGTTGAAAATGAGGGCATCATTGACGAAGAAGCCTCCGACCTGCTGCAGGCATCCTTAGAGATTTCAGATCTGACGCTGTCGGATATAGTGACACGAGAACAGACATGCTGGCAATTGATTTTGAAGATGATATGGACAGCATTATTGAGACAGTTCTGAACTCGCCCTACTCGCGTTTGCCCGTGTATACGGGATCCAAAGATAAAATCATCGGCATCCTCTATACCAATAGTCTCCTGACCAGGCTTGCTGATGGCGAAGACATCGACAAAGAGAAGTTATACTCACTTTTGTCTGAGCTTGTCTGCCTTTATAAATCGATGAAGCTGCCGGAGGCGTTTAACATCTTAAACAACGGCGAATCGAAAATGGCTATCGTGACGGACGAGTATGGCGGCACCATGGGCATCATCAGCATCGAAGATATTCTGGAGGAACTAGTCGGAGATATCTGGGACGAATATGATGAGATTGAAGATTACTTTCTGATCACGGGCGAGAACCAGTTTGAGGTCAGCGGAGACCTCAGCATCAGGGACTTTGCTGATTATTTGGACATAGATAAGGATAGATTTGACAGCAGGGCATCCTCAATCGGCGGCTGGATCATTGAAATGAATAATGGCATGCCGGAGCTAAACGAAACCTTGCATTTTACCGGCTTTGATATCAAAATTCTGGAAAGAGATTTACACAGAATAGAGAAGGTTTTGCTTACAGTGCATGAAGAGGATGAACCGCAATAAAGTAGACCTGAATATAAAGGGCAGCAAGGGAGCAGCCCGCTCGGTTGACTTCTGAGCAGCAGACTTATACCAGTTCTTCCAGCTCAACTATATGTTCTTCACCGGCAAGTGTGATGCGATAGGTTTTAATGCCTGAACTGGGACTTGCAGCTTTTTCCGGTTTTGCTTCCACTTGCGGTCGAGTAAGTTTTTCTAATTTCTCCTGCGCCTGACCCGGCTCATCTTGCTGCATATATTCTTTAAGCGGGTCGGGGAAGATCGTGAAAGCGACAACCTCCTCTTCCAGTGGTTTTCGGCCTAGAAAATTTTCCAGATAAGCGAAGTTTTTATCATACTCCGGCTCCAGTAAATTAGGATCAGCCGGTATCAGTGCTTGATCGCTGCCGAGGATTTTCCGGCGAACTTCTGCGTTGACTTTGCCGGGTGGCCGACCGTAACCGCCGGTCAGATAAGTTTTAATCTCATTAGGGCTCACCTTATAACGTTCTCCCAGGAGCACATTCAAGACGGCCTGGGTGCCGATCATTTGCGACAAAGGTGTAACCAGTGGCGGACAGCCCATATCTTCACGTACCTGAGGCACTTCCTGCAAGACTTCATTCATGCGATCCGCGGTTCCTTGCTCCTCCAATTGGCTGAGCAGATTGGACAGCATGCCGCCGGGTATCTCATATTCCAGAATTTTGGGATTGGGGATGAGGGAGCGGGTCCGGTAGTTTCCCTTTTTGATATATTTATCTGCAATTTTGTCGGCCACTTCATAAGCCTCGGACAGGGCTTCTTTGTCGATGTTGTAGGGACGACCCAACTCATCCGCGATGGCGAACAGAGTTTCATCTGCCAGATGAGCGGTTCCGCCGGAAAAGGGCGAAATACAACCGTCGACACAGTCCACGCCGGCTTTCAGGGCTTCGACCATTACCAGAGTTGTACGTCCCGCTGTTGTATGTGAATGCAAAGTAATGGGCAGATCAGTTACCTGCTTCAAGGCAGTGATAAGCTCTCTTGCTCTGTCGGGCAAAATAATACCTGACATGTCTTTGATACAGATTGAATCAGCACCCATTTCCTCGTATTTTCTGACCAGATCCACAAAATACTCAATTGTATGGATTGAACTTACGGTGTAGGCCAGGGCTGCTTCCAGATGAGCACCGTGTTTTTTGATATAGGAAAATGCGTTTCTGACATTATTCACATCATTCAGCGCATCAAAACAGCGAATAATATCAATGCCGTTTTCAATAGTAAGTCGGATGAAACGTTCCAGAATGTCATTATCATAGTGACGGTAACCAACGATATTCTGCCCTCTCAGGAGCATGGACAGCTTTGTCTTTGGCGCTGCCTGCCGGATCTCCCGTAAATTATCCCAGGCAGACTGATGAAGGAAGCGATAGGCAGAGTCAAAGGTTGCCCCACCCCAAACCTCCAGACTGTAGAAGCCGACTTTATCCAAAGCGGATGCCAGAGACAGTATGTCCTCGCGCTCCATTCTGGTAGCGAGCAGCGACTGATTTCCGTCACGAACGGTTAGATCCTGTATACAAAATGTTTTCATAAAACCTTCCTTAGCAAAATGTAAGTCTTAATATTCACTTTAACTTTAATTCATTGAATAATGTGACATCTTAGTTACACTAGCAGTAAAACAGCTCATAGATCCTTCATGAAATGCGTAAGTAACCTGTGTTAAATAAGTTTATCTTTTGCTAATATGATGGATAATGATAGAAAGAACAAAAGTAGCTAAGAAAGGAAAACGAATATGTGGTGGATTATAGGTATACTCGCAGTAGTAGTTCTGATCGTGTTGTGGGCTATTTCAGTTTATAACAAGTTGGTATCGGCGCGAGAGTTCGTAAGAAATTCAATGGGAAACATTGCGGCTCAAATTGAATCAAGGTGGGATGCAGTCAAAAGCCTGATCGATGCGGCGAAGAAATATTCTACTCATGAAGCTGAGGTGTTGACAAATATTACAGCCATGAGAGGAAAAGTGGATAGAACATCTGCGCCTGCTGATGTTGAGAAAGACGATAATCTGTTTCAACAAGCTATGGGCCAGATTGATGTAGTTGTCGAAAATTATCCGGATCTGAAGGCGGACGGAGTATACATTCAGGCCATGCAAGGCATTGATAGATACGAGAATAATGTTCGTCAGGCCCGCATGGTTTACAACGACACAGTCACTAAACTGAACAGAATGGTTCAGCAGTTTCCTTCCTCTATAGTTGCCGGAATGTTTGGTTTCAATCAGGAAGCTTACTTCGAAAGCTCCAGAGAAAAAGCAGAAATGCCACAATGGTAAAGTTAAAACAAATCAAGCTAAAGCGAATTGTATGGATTCTGTTATTAGTATCCATATTTTCGCTTGTTTTGTTTTCCCCGGCAAGTGTTCAGGCACGAAATGAAATTGAATCCATTCAGATAGAGGCCACAATTCAAGAGAATGGCTCGGTACTTATAAGGGATCATAGAATCTTTTATGCTGATGAAGGCACTGAACATTATATTGCCTTGGGTAATTTAGGCGAATCTGAATTACTGTCTTTTGTCGTCTACGATGAAAACAACAAAGCGTTAGAGGATGTCGGTGATTGGAATGTAAACGCTTCCTTTGCCCAAAAGGCTGGAAAATACGGAGTTAATCGCACCGGTCAGGGGATTGAGCTTTGCTTTGGACTGGGTGCATACGGCAGACGCGAGTTCACGCTGGAATATGAACTTTCGAATTTCATCTTCAATTTGGCCGATAATCATCAGGCTTTCTACTGGCAGTTTATAAATCCGGACATGGACCCGCTAGACAGTATCGAGATAAATGTTAAAAATGAAACTGCATTCGAGTTTGTCAATCCTGAGACCAGATTCTGGGGCTTTGGGCATGAAGGCGGGACAACTCAGATCACCAACGGTTCTCTGATTTTCAAAAGCGGAGATTCATTCAGGCAAAGTGATTATGTTGTTTTGCTCGGGATCTTTGAAGGTGCGCCATTTCCGACAAATTACAGTCTTGACAGAACCAGCGAAGAACAAATTACGATGGCAATGGAAGGCGCTCAATTAGATGAAGATGAAGGCGATTTTAAAATTGGCAGTATCTTCAGATATATAATGATTGCTTTGCTGTTTTTATTTCCTTTAGGCGGAGCGATTAAAAATGCTAACAAAAAGCCGAAAAGACAGAAATTTAAGCCAACTGTTGAGGATGCATATTTCAGAGACATCCCATATGACAATCACTTTATCTATACACAATACTTTACCAATGCTGAAGTGTCCGATTGGATTTCCGCCTTTATCCTGAAGTGGGTTTCAGAAGGACGCTTAATTGATCAGGTAGAAGAAGTCGGACTAATCTTCAAGCGGGATAAGCTTGAGCTGAAAATCGTACCAAATCTGCCGCAGGCTGAAAATGAACTTGAGAGCAGGCTATGGAATATGGTAGTCGAAGCTGCAGGTGAAGACCAAATTCTTTCCGAGAAAGAATTCAACAGTTATGTTAAAAAGAATATTTCAAGCTTTAACAGCTGGACAGAATCAGTTGAAAGCAAGTCGGAAACAGTAATGACATACGAGAGTTACCTTGAAGAATTTAGTGAAAAAGTCCTGAAGGTCTTTACTCGAAAGAGGCTTGAAATTACGCCCAAAGGCCAGGAATTGGGTGACAATATCGTCGGATTCAAAAACTATTTGAAAGACTTTTCTTTGCTTGAAGAAAGAGGAGTTTCTCATGTCGGTTTATGGCAGGATTTCATGATCTGGGCAGCATTTATGGGTATCGCGGAAGAGGTCTACGAACAATTGAAGATCGTTAATCCACAGGTTGAGTATCAGATGCCATACAGCACGCAGACAATCTTAATGACCCATTATTTTGCAAATGCCGTTCAATCCACACAAAGAAGCGCCAACGCCGCATCTAGCGCCAGAGGCGCAGGCGGAAGCTCATTCGGCGGCGGCGGCGGCGGATCGTTCGGCGGCGGCATGGGTGGCGGATCCAGATAGAAGAAACACTTAAGTTGAAGGCTGGCTGCCTGAAACAGCGAGATGTGAAATTAAAAGTCCCCGTAAAGTTGCGGGGACTTTTTTATAGGTACTTATTTGATGAAGTAAAGCGATGTTGCCAAGATGGTTTGCGCGACATAATAAAAGCCCAGATTGAAATTGTAAGCCTTTACTGTGTTTCTCTTTTCGTCAAAGTAAATTTGCATGAGTATAACGTCGGAAACATAGAAGAAAAAGAAACCGCTCGCGACTAAAATCGAGTATAAGTTAAACTTCAGTGCCACCAGCGCGTATAATCCCTGACATAAAACTATGGATACAAAGAGAGCATAAAGGAAAATGCCCGGGGCTAATTTTCCATAATCAATGTCCATCACCAGCTTGTTAAAGAAATAGAAAAGTGCGGCAAAGAACAAAGCTATCAGCAAAGTCCACCAGGCCCAGCCGAACAAGATGATCATTCCGATGTAATAGGCGGTGTGAGCCAGGGCAAAGCTTAGGCCGCCAAACATGATCAGCTCTTGCTTTTTCGCCCGAAGTTCCGGCCATTCAGGTAGTGCCAGTATGAAATCTCCGAAACAACTGGCGATAAAACCTGTCACAAACAAGAGCGTTGTCCAGTCAAAGCCATGGGAAAACGCGGCATAAAGTCCCAGAAGTGTAAAGAGGAAACTTGCAATGGCTTTGAAGACGAGCGACTTGATACCTTTTTGCCCTTTAGAGACACAGACGAAGACGGTGCTTGAAAGAACTGTCAGAGCTAACAGTGAATAAGAGACATTATCCATTGTGATCCCTCCTGAATATTTGTGTATTTATTCTATTGGCACTATGATTCTAGCGTAAATCAGCACTTCACTGCTTTGCCTGAAGCGGCTAAACGTTAATTATATAAACTGAATTCCAGGTATTCATGAAAATGATCTGCCCAGTATTTTTCAAAATGCCGCTCACCGGCATATATATTTAAGCTAATCCGGTCCCTAGGATGCCCACTTAGCAATAGAGCCTGATAATAGTGCAGAGACCAGTCGATGTAGTCTTGATTGACATCGATATCACTGAACTCTTTATCCTGCATATATCCTTCTTCAGTACCCAGCTGAATATAGACTTTAGTTTCAGGGTGTAAGGGATGGCTTTGGATATAGTCCAGGAGATTTTCCTCAACGAAAATTGATGCTAATGATAAAATTCCCAGAGAAGCGAAAACATTTGCATAGGCAGAACCTATGTAGGCGCTGATCAAGCCGCCCAGAGAGCTTCCTGCCAGCAAAGTATGTTCCCGCTCTGTTTTTGTACGATATTGTTGATCTATAAACGGTTTAACTGTATGTACCACCCAATGGCCGTATTGCATTCCCAGTCCATCTGTTAATGCTGATTCGTCGCCAGGTTCCGATTCCCAGTTCCACGGAGTGTATTCCAAAAGTCGATTCGTTTCAGAATTATCTATTCCTACAATGATAATCTGTGGCAACTCAGGATTGCTATTAATCGTTTGGCTTACTCTCCAGGAGTGACCGGCGAAAGATTCCTCATCAAAAAAGAGATTCTGTCCATCATGCATATAGAGCACAGGATAGCTTTCCCAGGTGGAAGTATAGTAGTCCTGAGGCAGCAATACCCGTATTCGACGGGTTTTATCATCATATGGGAGTTTTATTTGATGCAATTCAAGTGGATTTAGCATGTGTCCTCCTTAATAGGGGGCATGAACAAAGACTTGATAGTCTTCTCAGTCTGGATCATCCTCATCCCGGATGAGTGGTACTTATTATTTTACTAAATAAATGACTATATTGCAGAAGGTAAATTGAAGGAGCAGACGGCAAGTTGTATTTATACATGCGGCTGGATCTTATCTTGCCGGGTTTCTATTTGCCTAACAATATCGATAAAAAATCTAATGTATTATCTCTCCTAGTTGACATAATGGCAATGAAAGTGTATTCTCGAATCAAATGTAACATGTTACATTAATTCATTGTAAATTTTCTACACTGTTGAAAGGTGTAATGAATGGATCTACAGCCGAAAAAATCACAAGGTGTGAATATGCGTATTGTTGCTAGCAGGGCAGGTGTCAGCATTGCTACAGTTTCCAGATTCATCAATACACCGGACAAGGTTAGTGAAGATGTACGTGAACGGGTGCGAGTCGCTATGGATGAATTAGGATATTTTCCTAATGAATTAGCAAAAGCTATGCTGGCAGGATATTCCAAGGTTATTGGCCTGTTGGTGCCCAGTGTTATCAACCCTTTCTTTGCAGAGCTTGTGATAAACATTGAATCTCTGTCACGTAAAGAAGGATATTCTCTGCTTTTAATGAACACACAGGATAACGCGGAGATTGAACGCGAAAGCATCGAGACTCTGATCTCATATCGCGTATCTGCGATAATTGTCTGCCGGTCTCAAAATCGTGAACTTTATAAAAACATTCGAGTTCCTGTCATTTGCTTTGAAAACCCTGTCGTTGACTGTAAAGCTATTATAAATGTCGACAATGAGGAAGGCGGGTTTTTGGCTTTCCAACACCTGTTCAATATTGGCTGCAAGAGTATTTTGCACATAAAGGGTCCTTCAACATTTGCTGCTACTGAGGATAGATACCGGGGTTTTATCCGCGGCTATGAAACTCTTGCAGACAAAGAAGAGGTGAAACTTGATGTAATCGAACTGAAGTCAGACTTCCGCGGCA
>JAQWBU010000131.1 GCA_028706195.1 Eubacteriales bacterium | reverse complement strand
TTGCCCTGCTCCAACATTTCTGCCAAAACTTAAGAGTATGAATCACGGCTGAATGTAGGCTGATCCCGGTGAAACATGGTCATATTCATACTGTAGGGTTCCAGCTGCAAAATCAGGTTATGCTCGCCTGCTTCGCTGCTGATCAGGCCCTGCCGCCCGGCTAAACGGTAAAGAGAAAGCGAGGCGACATCCGCCACTTCAGGCCTCAGTCTGGCGCCTTGCAGAATCTTTTTGTAATCCTCTATAGAATCTCCCGGATAGGCGACCAGCACGAGCTTTTGCTCCTCTTCATCCCGCTCCAGCAAGTCATAATCGAAGACCGGATTTTCAAAAGGGATACGAATGGCGTCATTCATTTGCAGCCGCAAATAGTCGCGCACTTCATCCTCATTCAGCTGCGCCGGCACGGACTCTTCCTTTATAACCACAAAATCATTGATCAGAAGAACGTACGCCTTGGCCTGGCGCCATTTTTTCTCACGAACCAGGGCGTCCAGACGCGATTGCAGCAAAGCCACGTTTGTGATCTGCCGATCCGACAAAATTTCCAGATCGAAGACAAGTTCTTCCCGATCCAAGATCCCATGATTTCTGGGATGAACGGCCAGATAACGAAGACTGGAGTCAAGTATTTGTAAATATACTAATGGCTTCATCTGCCTTCATTTCCTCCTCAATAATTAATAAGTCGCATATACCACAGGACAATGGCGTCCCCGAAATAAAACACCGTCAGAGCTGCCAGACCGATAAAAGGGGCAAAGGCCAGCTTAGTCTTGCGTCCGGTCCCCTTCATCCGCATTTTGACTAGACCTATAATAACACCATAAATGTTAGATAGTAAAAATAGTAGAAAAAATTGCTTTAATCCGAAGATAAATCCGAACAAAATATAGTACTTGACGTCACCCATGCCCATACCGCCTCTGGACAGAAAATAGATCAGCAAAAGCAACACGAGCGCCACCCCCGCCCCCAGCAAAGAATCCCACCACGGATCCAGGGGATAGAAGATGCGATAGATAATGAATATAGGTGAAAAAAACAAGAGCAGCTGATTGGGCACTTTACGGTACTCGAGATCGGCTACGGTAACCGGGATAATGAGCGCGATTAGTATGAGTCCGAGGATGAGCTCGGGGCTCCAACCATAGCGGTAATAGCTGAAGGCGAATAACAGTCCCGTGACCAGTTCCATGATTGGATAGAGGGGCGAAATCCTGGCCTCGCATTCCTTGCAGCGGCCTTTCTGAGCGATATAGGAGAGGATCGGAATAAGCTCCCGCCAAGTCAGCTGTTTGCGACAATGATCGCAGTAGGAGCGCTGTTCGCTGAGTAAGGATTTCTCCGGCACCCGCAAGCCGACCACATTGAAAAAGGAACCGAAAACGGTGCCCAGGATAAAGAAAATTATGGTGGTGGCAATCTGCATACGAAATCTCCCTTAACCACTATATAACAAAAGACCCCAACTGCGGAGGTCTTAAGATAGGGAACGGTATCAGTGAAGCCTCACTGATACCGTTGTTGTGTGTTGGTAAGTGTGGGTGGGTGCTCACCTTAAATTATGGATTTAAAGTTACCTTGCCACCAACAACTTTTGAATTGGTTCTTGTCGGACGAGTTAAATCCAACACATAAGTATTACTTGAGTATGTGACTTTGTTAGTGGTCCCAACATAAACCAACTCAGTTGCTCCACCCCGAAGCTCAATATACGGATTTTCACCATCCATCAACGTAGATACAAGTACCTCAGCTTCATCAGGGTTCGATGCAAAGTACAGCCTACCCGCGTCCACAACCATGTCATATTCGGCAGCTGCTGCATCAATTTTCGCGTTATCAATGACAGTCCCTATTGCAGGAATTGCAATCGCTACAATAATCCCCAGAATGACGATTACTGCCAAGAGTTCGACCAAGGTAAAGCCGTCTTCTTTTCTTGTAATTTTTCTTACTTTTTCCATCTCATCTTTCTCCTTTTAAATTTCCTAAACGTGTTTTGGACCAGATTTCTGATCCTGCTTGCCGCATGATTTATATATCTATAGCTGCAGCTGATATAAGTTTCTCATATCATTTGACAGCTAATCAGTCAAAGTATAAGTTAGCATGTTTTATAATACAAACACAAAGTTAGATTTCGTTAAATTATCTTAACTAATTATGTATCAGCGCTTGTTTTTTATGATTTAAAACATTTCAAACATGCCGAACATGGGTATTACGATAGATAATATTATTACTCCCACCACTGTAGCGAGGAAAACAATCAGCACCGGTTCGATCAGGGACTGCAGTTTATCCGAGGCCGTATTCACTTCCTGATCGTAGATATGCGCCACTTTGCTCAGCATCGAGTCGAGCGCGCCGCTCTTCTCACCCACCCGGGTCATATGAACAACCAGAGGCGGGAACACCCAGGACGCTGCCATCGGTTCCGCCAGTGATTTGCCGCGCTCCAGGGAATCGCGCGCATCGAGCAGCACCTCTTCAATCACCTTATTGCTCACCACCCGGCTCGTCACTTCAACCGACTGCAGGATCGGCACCGAGCTGGCCAGAAGCGAACTCAAAGTCTGGGTCATGCGGGCCATGGCAACTTTCTGATTGAACTTGCCCATAACCGGCATTTTCAGTTTGATCTTATCGATCAGGTAGCTGCCTTTCTCGGTCTTTTGTATCTGCTTGTAAGCGAAAATCAAAGCCACGATGACTAGGATCAGCACCCACCAGTAATTTTGGATGAAGCTGCTGACTGCCAGCACGGCTCTCGTAATACCGGGCAATTCGCTGCCAGATGAAGCGTACATATCCGCGAACATCGGCACGATCGCTATGAGCATGAAAACCGTGACGGCAATGGCGAAGATGGCAACCACGATCGGATAAGTCAGAGCGCTCGAAACTTTTTGGCGCAGATTGTATTGCTTTTCATAGTAGGTAGCCATCTGGTCGAGTACGCTGTCCAGGCGGCCGCTGAGTTCGCCGGAACGGATCATCTGTACCAGTAGTTCCGGAAAGAGCTTGGGGTATTTTTTCATGCTGTCCGACAGTGGCATGCCGCCCTGAATATCTTGGGATATTTCCTTCAAAGCCGCCTGCAGCGTTAGACTTTCCGTCTGCTCTGCCAGGAGCTCGACTGCATCAAGGAGCAGGATGCCTGCATCCATCAGGGTGGCAAACTGCCTCAGGAAAACGACAAAGTCCTTTTCCTTCAGCTTCCTGCCGCCGATCATTATATCCTGATGGAGGAAAGAGCTGACCGGCTTGACATCGAAGACGATCAGATCCATGTGGGAAAGCTCTGTAATAGCTTCCTGCTGATTTCTGCTTTCGATCTTGCCGTTAATAACTTTGCCGTTTGTGGCTTTTGCCTTATAGGAAAATAATGCCATCTACACTCCGCCTCTGTTTTTATGAAAACTTGTTGGATGAATACGGGATCAGTTCGGCCGGATTGACCAGACCTTCCACTACCAAATCCCTGATGCTCGACTCCATCGTATGCATGCCCTCTTCGCGTGAGGTCTGCAGAACGTTGGGGATCTGATGCATTTTCTCGCTGCGGATCAGGTTCTTGACGGCGCTGTTGTTGATCAGCATCTCCGTCGCCACGACCCGGCCGCCGCCATTGATCTTTTTGAGCAGGCGCTGTGACATGACACCAAGCAAAACGCCGGCCAGCATGATGCGGGTCTGGCTGCGCTGGTCGACGGGGAAAACGTCGATGATGCGGTCGATGGTGCTGGATGTATCCTGCGTGTGCAGCGTGCCCAGAACCAGGTGGCCGGTTTCCGCGGCGGTAAGTGCGGTCTGGATTGTTTCCAGATCCCTCATCTCACCTACCAGAATAACGTCCGGATCCTGACGTAAACTGGCGCGCAGTCCGTTTTGGAAGGAGTTGATGTCGAAGCCGATTTCCCTCTGCTCGATCAGCGATTTGCCGTGC
>JAQWBU010000130.1 GCA_028706195.1 Eubacteriales bacterium | reverse complement strand
TTCATTTGGAGCCGAAGGTGGGGATTGAACCCACGACCTATTCATTACGAGTGAATTGCTCTACCACTGAGCCACTTCGGCAGCTACATTATCTTAGCCGCGCGACTTTTACTTGTCAAGATAAAAAAATAACCCCGCTGTATCAAGCGAGGTTATTCCCACGAGACTGCTGCTATCGATCTCGTGCTTAGAAGGAACTGCATATATTAGAAGGAAAAAAGAGGAACTTCTCCACTGGTCCAGACACGTGTGCCTTTCTGGTTGTCAAAAGCGAGCAGACCGGCAATGTTGCCTTGGGTGCGATCGACGCCCATAACGTTATCGTTGGCATTAACTTCTTCTTCGACTTGCTCATTTATGTACCACTGGAGGAATAAACGGGTGGCTCTGTCGCCATCTTTCTCAGCCTGTTCAGCCATTTTGTTGATTTTTTCACTTATGAACTCTTCGTGTGCCAAAGCTGCCTGGAACAATGCCAGCAGGGAATCCCATTCTTTAGGCGCTTGAGCTAATTGCTGGAGTTCTACCTCTTCATTTCTCATTGTGAGATAGCGAATAAAACCTTCGGCATGTGTGAGTTCTTCACGATATTGAATTTCCATCCAATGTGCTGCGCCCACCCAATCATTCTGGTTTAACCACTCACTCATAGCCAGATAGATGAAAGCTGAATCATATTCAAGTTTGATCTGCTCATGAAATAGTTTTTTAAGTTCTTCAGTCATTTTCATATTAATTTCTCCTTACATAGAACATTTATTTTTATCTTGATAATTAATATAGCTTAAATTTCACCCGATCATAAGCTTTGTCACTTTAGTTACACGGCATTTGAGCGCAAAATGCGTGAAGATAATTTTTAGGATCTAAGAAACTGCTACTTGTGTTAAAGTTGTAATGATAGTGCTGAGAGGTGGATCAGGCGCATGAGGATGACTGAAATTCGTTGCACATATCCCTTTCCGATAGCGGGGGAAAGCAATGCAGATGACAATAAGATTTTGCTCAAACGCGGAACAACAGTACTTTATTTTGATGAAAATAACGTGGGCATATCTCCGACTCTTTCCATTCAGTCCGCCCTAAGTTCACGTAACGCAGCGCTTTCAGAATCTGAAAAGAAAAAGTTCTTTCAAGCATTTTATGAGGACGAACTTCCGTCCATACCTGACTCATTTGAGAAAAAGATAGCTGCCATCGCAGCTGTCCCGGATTTATATTTTATATTCACAGATGATATCTCCCAAAAGATAGTTCGAGCTGCGGCCAACGATGAGGAGGCAGAAAAGCATCTTCTTCCCGGAACGGTAGGCGCTGAATCAGAACTTTTATCCCAACGTCTTGACTGGAGAACCTTACTGGATGAATCCGTTGATGCATCTGATCAGCGTTCACATCTATTACAGTTGAAAGAGTGCCTTGAGCTGAGCCGCGAAAAGCTTGCCGCTCCGGCGCAGGGTAAACTTTACCGCACTCGCTCTGATTTAATATCCGTCCTTAAAGACCCTATTCTTAGTCTGGACTTTTCAAGCGCGGATCTGACCGATGAAAAAGAAGCTCGTCAGCTGGAACGAAGCATCCTAATTCTCAGGGAAAAGGATGAAGAGCTGCGTGAAGAACAACGCACTTTGTTGCTTCTGTCTATTAAGAATGACTATGAGACGCTCCTGAAGCTGAGGCGCAAACTGGAGGAGCTCGAAAGCAGTTCGTCACATTATGCTAATAGTATAACAGGCCAGGGCCGGGATATTACGGTGCATGAGCTCACAGTACTAAGTGGCCAATATCAGGATTATCAGGAAAATGAAAATATATTGGAAAGCCAGAGAGAAGAGATCAAAGAGGCTCAGGCTGAGCGCCATGACTGGGAACAAAAGAGAATTTTGTCAAACTACAGGGTCAAACAGTTGCAAGAGAAAATCGCAGAATTTGATTCTGAACAGGATCTTGAATATGCGGAAAGGCTTGAGCTTAAAACAGATCGCCACACAGAAAAATCCGGTATCGGTCTGAAGCATTTTCTCCTCTTAGTAGGATTGCTCCTGACTTTGCTGGGTCTTTTGCTTTTCAAGCAGAGTCGGGCGATATCAATTGTCAGTTTTGTACTGGCAGGAATCAGTCTGGCAGTCTCCATTTTACTTTTTATCCGTTCACGCTTAGCGAGACAGACAACCCTACAGGAAAGAGTGGCAGATAGTCTGCGCAGCCCGGTCGGATCTGCTGAGAGAAACTCTTTCTTGAAACAACTGTCAGAGCAAAAAACTATCTGGCATGCAGCCTCTGTTGAAGCTGAACGCTGGGCAGCAGATGTAAACAGCCGTCAAATAGTATTAAACTCTCTGGAGGAAAAGCAAAGAAGAGCAGGAAATGAGCTCTTGAGACAATTATCCCGTTATGCGGAAATCGATAGCTTAAGCGATGCGGAATATGTTTTAGACGCCCTGCGCAACCAAAGACAGTCTGCTACCTCTTATGACGAAGCAGTTTCAGAACTTCTGCGCGAGATCGCTGAGGTGCGCAAAGGGCGGACAGATGAAGACATGCTACGCGAATACGAGCGTGCCTGCGAAGAACTTTATGGCGACGTACTAGGCGCCGTCGACGCCGGAGGCCAGAATGTAAATGTCCGATCTCAGGCTCTGAATTTTGATGAGGGCCGGGCTAAAAGGATTGAGATTGAGCGCGTTGAACTGTCTCAGGATATTTCCCGGCAGAAACTGCGTCTGCAGGAGATAAATAAATCCTTGCAGCAAAAGAAAGAAATATTTTCACGTCTTCCTGAATTGAGACGGAAACGTGATGCACTCGAACAGAATCTATGGCAGGAAATTCACGACATAGAACAGCTTGACCTTGCGATAACTTTACTTGACTACCTTTATATTCAGTGGAGAGCGCTCCCTTTAGAGAATCTGCGTTCACTGACTTTAAAATACAGCAGACGCATGCAGGGACTACAGCCGCTTGATCTTGAATTGGATGATTACATGATTGAGGAGCAAAGAGGAATCCGGAGAACAGAGTTGAATATGTTTAAATCGGCGAAAGATCGGGGCAGGGAATTGGACGTGATCGAGAAAACTCCTCCGGATATCATCTATCTAGCTTTCCGGATGGCACTGTTGGATAGTGGAGATACGCTTCAGCCGACACCTCTGTTTATCTTCGACATGCCTCTTTTGAGCGCTTCCTCTCGCATCAGCGAGCTGTTGAATCTGCTCGATGAACGTATGTTGGAACTTTCAGCTCAATCCGTATTTCTGACATCAAATGATCTTTTAAGCGAAATCGCCCGGGAAAGACAAATTCCTGTCCATCAACTCTAATTTGTGCAGCAGTATGCGAATTAATTAATATATAAAAATCAGTTCAAATTGTACAACAAAAGTTCTATAATATATAAAAAGAAGCAGCATTATGTAAAATATTGAGGAGGAACCGGATGAGTCAATCAATGTATGCTCTTGTCAAACCGGAGCGCAAGGAAGGGCTTGAGCTCACTCGCGTGCCGATACCCGAATGCTCACCCATCGATGTGAAAATAGAGGTCAGGAAAACTGCAATTTGCGGTACAGATCTCCATATTTACAATTGGGATGAATGGTCCCGGAAGAATATCAAACCGCCGCTTGTGATCGGACACGAATATGTGGGGCGTGTTGTCGAGATCGGATCCATGGTGTCTACGATCGAAGTAGGAGATCTGGTTTCCGGAGAGGGTCACATAGTCTGTGGCGTTTGCCGCAACTGTCGCGCAGGCCGCCGTGTACTTTGCCCTAATACAAAGGGTGTCGGCGTCAACCGCGACGGTGCCTTTGCGGAATATATAGTGATTCCGGAACAAAACGTTGTTAAAATCCTGGACGGAGTTCCGGAGGACATTGTGGCGCTTTTTGATCCCTTTGGTAATGCCGTTCACACCGCCCTCATGTTCCCACTGGTCGGTGAAGACGTTTTAGTTACTGGTGCGGGACCGATT
>JAQWBU010000129.1 GCA_028706195.1 Eubacteriales bacterium | reverse complement strand
AATATGAAATTCGTCGTGGATATGGTCGACAGTGTTGACTCTTCAAAGAATCTGGTAGTATCTCCCGGCTGCGATATGCCTTACGATATTCCTGTGGAAAACTCGATTGCGGTCGCTGAAGCTGTTCGCGATATCGACAAATATCGTGACTTGCTGAAAGACTACGAATCAGACGATTTGGGCGATGATGTAGAATTGCCTGATTACGATAAGCTGGAACGTCCTCTGATCGAAGTCTTCACACTTGACTCCGCTTCCTGCGCGGCCTGCACCTACATGTGGGCAGCAGCTCAAGATGCCACGAAGGAATATGGCGATAAAGTTGATGTTATTGAGTACAAATATACCGACAGGGCCGGTCTGTCACAGATCAAAGCAATGGGTGTACAGAATCTGCCTTCCCTCTACATTGATGGCGAACTTTACTATGCTTCCATAATTCCAAGCAACGAAGAATACTTCGCAGCAATCGACAAAGTAATGGAAAAATATAAATAAATAATTAATTAGGGAAACTCACACAAGAAAGAGCCGTCCAAATGGGGCGGCTCTTTCTTGTTGAAAACTATCTTTACAATCAAAAGGCGTGTCCAAAGAACGGACACGCCTTTCATTAGCTTGGTCGGGCTTAATCAGATTTACTCGGTGACTGTGATACCTTGAAGGATGTGCTCCCATGAGGGCGCTGATTTGGGTTCAATGAATGTTTCGCCTTCAGCGACAACTAATTCACCTTCGTTATTATATAGGGGACCAGTAAATACATCCCAATCAGTATTAACAATTTTATCTCTTGCTTCTTCAATTGCTTCTTTGGTACCCGGTGCAATAATATCCTCATTCAATGGCGAAATGTCACAAGCACCTTCAGCCAAGCCGCCGGTCCAGTCAGCGGGGATCGCTTCACCTGCCACGACTTGTTCTACCATAGATTTGAAAGGAATTGACCAGTCAAAGACCGCAGAAGTTAAAGACGCATCCGGAGCAACGTCTCTCATGTCAGTCGTGTAGCCAACATGGTATACACCATTTTGTTGAGCAGCTGTTGCAACTGAGGCCGAAGCAGTGTGATGACCCAATACATCGCAACCTGATTGAATAAGTGCTACTGCTGCCTGAGTTTCAGTAACCGGATCGTTCCAGCTATATGTATATTTTACTTCCATTGTCACATCCGGATTCACACTTAACGCACCCAGATAGAATCCGCAATAACCTGAGATACATTCAGCGAAAGGCTGCGCAGCAACATATCCGAGTTTATTTGTTTCAGTTTTCAAGCCTGCGGCAATTCCCGATAAATATCGTGCCTGATAAAAGTCACTGAAAAAATTATGCATATTAGCAAGACCACTGCCAGCTGCCTGATAACCAGTCGCATGTGCAAATTCAACTTCCGGGTGATCTTTTGCGACATTTAACAGATACTGTTCATGACCAAAGCTGGTAGCAAATATTATGTTGCATCCTTGTTCGACCAGTTCTAATGCAGCTGCTTCAGCGTCTGATGATTCCGGGATATTAAATTTAGTAATAACTTGATCATCTCTCAAACCTAAATCCGCTTGCATTTTCTCAGCGCCTTGATTTAATGTCATAACATAGCCCTGGTCACTGGGATCTGTATGATGGATAAAGCCAACCTTGACGGTTTCGAGTGTTAAAGTACCATCCGGTTCTTCACTTGCTTCTTCACTTGTCCCTTCTGAAGGCTTCTCAGTCGGAGCGCCTGTAGTGTCAGGCTCTTCGCTTGGGGCACAGCCAGCAAAAGCTGCGACGAGCAAAGCCAACACAAGAATAATGCTTAATCTTTTCAATAGGGTGCTTTTCATCTTTTCTCTCCTTTGTAGTTGGGGTGTTGAGGACTATTCCTCTTAATACATGTTTCAAAGTATAACTCACAATGCTGACTAACTGATCAGTTAGTTATTTATTCTATATTCTGCTCTAATAATTCATAAACTTATGTTTGCTTGGCACAAGTCGATTGCACAGAACTGTCCTACCCGTTTATTTTAATATTTCAGCTTTCTTCTAATGTGTGAGATAATTTACAACTGTAAAGGTAAGGAGAAATCATGTCTGAAATCATCATTGCCTGTGAAATGATAAGAAGAGAAATCGAGTCAGCCCGACATAAAACGGGAAATGACAGCGAAATCATCTATCTGGAACGAGGCCTGCACGAATATCCGAATAATCTGAGAGATAAAATTCAGGAACAAATACTTGCTGTCCCGGAAACTACCGAATTTATTTTGTTAGCTTATGGCTTATGCGGTAATGCGATGCATGGAATATATAGCCCGCATTCAACACTTGTTATACCTCGATATCACGACTGCATAAATATGATGTTAGTCAGAGAAGACAATCCTCATCCTCGTGTCTGCCCTGACTGCCTTTACTATACAGATGGATGGTTCGATTCGGATAATACTTTGCTCATGCAGTATGAGAGCTTTGCAGAGAAAAAAGGCGAGGCTAAGGCAAAAAAGGCTTATAATCTCATGCTGGCAAACTATAAAGGTGTATGCCTGATAAATACCGGTAACGCATACAGTCCCGAAACTATTGCCGGGGCAGAAAAAACCAAAGAGCTGTTTAATTTGGAGTTACGCGAAGAAAAAGGATCGACCATTATTTTGGAACGACTTTTCGCTCGCGATTGGAATGAAGATTTTCTCATCTGTCCGCCCGGGACTCCCGTGGACCAAAGTGAATTCTTGTCAGGAGGCTCTTCTGTTGCAATTTTTCCCGGATAATTTTATCGAAGAAACCGATCCGGCTTTAGCTCTTTTTCTGATGTTGCTGCAGTTTGCGCATATTTCATAGCCAAGGTAGCTAAATATGAATTGTTTTCCTAGTCATATCTCCGATTTCACTTCTTCATACCACCCCTTTCTGTTGACACTGAAAATATCATTCGTTACCATTAGATCGATGGTGAGGGACACTGCAACCTCAAGGTAGCAAATACAGTGTTATTCACCGTTGTTGTTTCAAATCAACTCAAAACATTGTGCTTTAGCTTTTATGTGTTGTTTAATGCAATTACATAATCAAGTAGCAGGTACATAAAGCAGATTGCCCTGTAAGAAAGCGAACTGGTCTGCGATCAAGAAATAACTACTCCTTATTGGGGCTGTTGTTTGCTTGATTGAACCGGGGCGTTCAGACTCTTCGGTTCTTCACAACGGAGGTCAGAGTAATATTCATTTTTCACATATTCACTTGACCCCACAAGAAGGTTTATACTGCATTTTGCTGGCAGAAAACAAATAAAAAATGAGAATTATGATTCAGGAGGATCACATGGCAGATGATTTAATGAAACGTATTGCCGAGTTAGTAGCAGAAGGCGATGATGTAGAATCCGTTAAGTTAGTTAAACAAGCTATAGCTGACGGATACAAACCCATGGACGTACTTACAGAAGGTGCAGCCAAAGGAATGGATATCATAGGCGAAGCTTATGACCAGGGCGAAGCATACCTTCCGGAACTGGTTCTTTCAGGCGACGCAATGACAGCAGTTGTTGAAGTTATCTTTGAAGAACTTAATGAAGAGGAAAAAGCAGCCAATAAGCAAGGCACAGTTGTAATTGGCCAGGCCAAAGGCGACGTTCACGATATTGGGAAGAACATTGTTTCCGCATTACTGGCAGTGAACGGCTTCACGGTTGTTGACCTCGGTATAGACGTAGAAGTGAAAACTTTCTATGAAAAAGCTAAAGAACATAAAGCAGATATTGTTGGAATGTCAACTCTTTTAACAACTTCACTTCCCTATATGGAAGACGCAAAGCGTTATTTCGCTGACACCGGCGTAGACAAAAACTTCTTCTTCATTGTTGGCGGCGGCCCGGTTACAACCGAGTTTGCTACAGAATTAGGCGTCGATGGTTGGTCACGCAACGCCTTTGACTGTGTTGAGCTCTGTAAAGAACTCATGGCAAACAGGAAACCCGGCTCTGGCGAAACCCTCATTGTTGACTCAGAAGCTAAGTAAGGAAAAGGAAGAGAGTTA
>JAQWBU010000128.1 GCA_028706195.1 Eubacteriales bacterium | reverse complement strand
AATAGAAAATGAGCCGGGGAAAGAGAAAAGTTACCGTCATCAAGGCGAAGAAGAATCTCCCCGGCAGTTTGCGTCAGGGGAAAATCAGCAAGCGGAAAGTGGCCGCCTATGCCCGTGTGTCCACAGATAGTGATGAGCAGCTGAACAGCTACGAAGCCCAAATCAGCTATTATACCGACTACATCAAACGCAGAAACGACTGGGAGTTTGCCGGGCTTTATACCGATGAAGGTATCTCGGGACTAAATGCCAAGAAGCGGGAAGGCTTTCAGACGATGATCGACGATGCCCTAAACGGGAAAATTGATCTCATTATCACCAAGTCGGTCTCCCGTTTTGCGAGAAACACAGTCGATACTCTGACCTATGTCAGAAAACTCAAAGAAAAGCAGGTCGAGGTCTATTTCGAGAAAGAAAATATTTTCACCTTGGATTCAAAGGGAGAACTTCTCATTACGATCATGAGTTCGCTTGCTCAGGAAGAAAGCCGATCTATCTCGGAGAACGTCACCTGGGGCATCAGAAAGCAGTTCTCCGACGGCAAGGTCATGATGCCCTACAAGAGCGTTCTGGGCTTTAAAAAAGGCGAAAACGGACTGCCGGAGATTGTGCCGGAGGAAGCGAAGATTGTGCGCCATATCTACCGATTGTTCATGAAAGGCATGACACCGTATGGCATCGCAAAAAGGCTCGAAGAAGAAAATATCCTCTCGCCTACGGGCAAAGAAAAATGGTATGGCAGCACGGTCGCCAGTATTTTAAGAAATGAAAAATATCGGGGTTCCGCCCTGTTACAAAAGAAATATACAGTGGATTTTCTCACGAAAAAACAAAAGGTAAATGAAGGCGAAGTCCGGCAATATTATGTGGAGGACAGCCATCCGGCAATCATTGATCCTGACGAATTCGACCTTGTGCAGGCGGAATACGCCAGAAGAGAAAGCTTAGAAACTTATTACAGCAACAGCACACCCTATTCGACAAAACTCATCTGTGGTGATTGCGGAGCCTTCTACGGCTCGAAGGTCTGGCACTCGAACACAAAGTACAAGCGAACCGTCTGGCAATGTAATGACAAGTTCAAGCTGAAAGAAAAATGCGGCACGCCGCACCTCTGCGAAGCGGAGATTCAAGAATCCTTTGTCAAGGCTCTGAGCCTGCTTTTAGCCGATAAAGAAAAACTACTGATTCACTGCCGAGAGCTAAAAGCTGAACTGACGGATTGCTCCACAGAAGAAGCAAGGCTTCAGGAGCTTTCACAGGAGATGAAAGTGGTGGCGGAGATGATCTCGCGGATTATAAATGAGAACGCCACTCGGGCACTTGATCAGGAAGACTACCAAAAGCGCTATGATATGCAGGTCTCTCGCTACGAGGCTTTGCAGGCTGAATTTGAGGAAACACAGTCCGCCATAGAGGATAAAAACCATCAAAGCTCGATCCTGAGCGGCTTTATGTTCGCCATCTTTGATTCTGATATCCTGCCCATAAAGTTCAGCAGTACGCTCTGGATGGACACTGTGGACACAGTGACCGTTAAGAGCGACAGCACTTTGCTTTATCGCTTCAAGGACGGCAGCGAGATTTCGCTTACTATCCCGAACAAAAACTGAATTCCGCTCCGCTTCTTTCTTCCGACGAAAAGCTCCACAAGCCCACTGAAAAAGGACTTCAAAACAAAAGAAAGCAGTTACCAATACAAGAAATTGTATCAATAACTGCGTTCTAAGTTGGCTAAGGACGGAGCGGTTGATACAATGCAGACATAGCACTAGCTTACATTCTTATTTCTCTTTTAACTTATTCATGAATTCAAATTTTTCAGGAATTGGCGAATTATCATTATTGTAAAAATACGATCTGGATAATCCAAAACTATAGGCCAAGGAAGTGAGAATCGGAAAGACAGTTTTTTCAAAAGGTTCACCATCGGTATATTTCAATATTGGTGTTCTGACGATATTGTGAATCAAAGGTTCTGAGTAATCATTCCAGTCACTTTGCCTGACTCTTTTTCCTCTTACATTTAGCAGAGTGACAGTAAAGTAGTAGCTCCCAGTAATTTTCAAAGAACTCAAGCCTTGAAAATATTGGTAGATTTTTTTTGTTAGTATTTCTTCTATCTTATTCCAATTGTAAATAATCCCGTCCTCATAATCATTTAGCAATCTTATTTCAACTGACTCTACACGTGCATCGGTGAAAACCTGTATATATGACATAACCCTACGCCTTGACTCATACCCATAAATTTTAATGAGTCCGTCAGCATTATAAGTTGGATAACCTGAATTGTCAGGCGGACTTATAACGCAAAAATTTTGGTTATATTGTACAGATTTCAGATCTAAAAAATTTGATTCGTCTAATGACCACTCGGGAATTATGTGTAAAACTAAAGAGCTGTCATTTGCAAGGGATTCGTCTAAAACGCCATCAAGAATAAAAGCGAGCCTTTCCTCTACAAATCTCTTAATTTTTTCCTGTTTGAATTCGAGAGAATTAAAGCTATTCCTTAGATCGTTATATCTCATTGGAGAGCAAATATTTCCATTGCGAATATAAAACTCATCTTTTGTTCCCGTATTAAAAGCGTGTGGTTTCAAAATGCTCTTTGGAACATCGATAATAACGCAATTAACTTCATCATTGATAGAGATTAACTGCAAGTCGATACCGTAAATGCTTGGGATAATTGTTGTAGCAATTTTATTTCTTAACGATTGCTCCCATGTTTCAAATGTAGTTTCATCAACACCTACGTCAGAAAAGTTCGCAGGATTATGGTTATCATCTTCCATTATTCCAATAACTAATTTGCCACCATTTGTATTAGCAAATGCACATATTTCCTTTAACAACGTCGTAAGCTGTTTTTGGTCTAAAGCATTCAATTTCCCATTTTCAAAAAAATACTCTTTATACTCTAGCGTGTCAGATTCGCTAATTCCAAGCTCCATTATTTCTTCAAGTATTTTTTTGTTTTTAGATATTTCCATTAAGAACCCTCTTGTTTTACATTCTAAGAAATAGACTAAAACACTCCATCTATATCAAAGATATGGTTGATTTCATCATTCGTCATCGCTTTCAGAACTTTATCGCGGATAGCACTTCTTGACATATCAAGACGCTTAAAACGCTTGTTTCCTACCGGATCTTTGTCCATGCGGATCAGCTCGATGCGTCCGACGCCGGGATTTTGGCGGGCATATTCCGCAAAGCCTTTAGCCTTGCCTAAGTTGTCGGCAAAGTCCGGGCTGTGAGGCTCTAGGACATCGACAATGTAGCCCAGTCGCTCATCTTTCCGTATAACGAGGAAATCAGGATAAGCGGCTTTCCATTCATTGTTCATCTCATAAGTAATACAAAGCGCCCAGGATTTACGCGGCGGGTTCCGCAGCCAAGAGACGTAATCCGTGCGTTCCTGCTCCTCCTCTAAGACGCCCTTTTCCCAATCGTTGAGTTTGATTTTGGCAAAGCCTTCATCGTTGACGAAGAGATGATCGCTATACTTTTCTCCTCCTGCGATATGTTCAGCCTGGATTAGTTCCGGCAAACGGAAGTTGTGTTTACTGACCTGATCCCCATCTGAGACGATTCGTTCATACTGCAGACGGAAGCTCTCGTCTACTGTGACCATATAGCGCCTGTATTCGTCATTTAATTGATGGAACTTGGTCTTAGCATAGTCGTGCAGCTGATTGAGATTTTCCTGATCGGAAACAAAGAGGATCACATCCAGCTGATAGCTGTCCGGATCAAGAGGATCAAAATACTTGTTTCCATAAGCATATCCGATGCCTTCTCCACCCAGCTTTACTTCCGCCTGACGGAATTGGCGTTCAATATCGGCATTCGTCGAGAAAAAAGACTGCTGAACCGGAAAATCCTTTACGCTCTCTCCAAAGACATCAAAGATCTGCATCGAGAGCTTGAACTCTTTCGCTTTAGTCACTAAATCATCGTATTTGCCCTGTTCTCGCAGGCTGTGTACGTATTCACGAATTTTAACGATAATTTCACTGATGACCGTTTCTGTAGCTTCAGGATCA
>JAQWBU010000127.1 GCA_028706195.1 Eubacteriales bacterium | reverse complement strand
CCATGACGGTCAGCGAAACCTCACAACAGCAATTGAACATGAACTGGGGCGTGAAACCATATTTAGTGCCTGTCGCCTCCTCTACGGATGAAGTATTCCGTCAGGCTGTCGAAGTGGCCAAACTATCCGATTTGGTTGATTTAGGTGACACTATAGTGCTTGCGGGCGGCTCAACCAGCGGCCGCAGTGGAACGACAAACACCATTAGAGTTGAGATTGTGAAATAAGCAGGGATCACTGAGCTGATTCCTGCTCATGCTTTTTCAGGTAAATCAATGCTCTCTCTTTATTTTTTCCGCCTCCACTGATTTCTTCTTCCAGAAAATTCGGATGATACCTTAGGAATTCCTCCTCGTAA
Source organism: Eubacteriales bacterium (assembly GCA_028706195.1). Classification (GTDB taxonomy): domain Bacteria; phylum Bacillota; class Clostridia; order Saccharofermentanales; family DTU023; genus DTU032. Next base: position 3,716 of record JAQWBU010000127.1, on the reverse strand, counting down.
GCTTGTGGGTTCTGGAGAAAAACTGAGGCCTGGGCTGCCTGGACTGATGTCAGCAGGCCTGCTTCAACTGCAGCAAAGAAAAATTCATTATTCGTTCTTTCCTGCACTTCAGCTTGAACACCTGCAGCGGCTAATATCTGAAGTCCTCCTTGGCAACGATCAATTATTGCAAAACCGTACTCTGCTTTACCGCCACATTTTTCCACTGCAGGCAGCCACTTTTCAATCCAGGAAGAAGCCAATACTATAATATCCGCAATATGCAAAACTCGCTTCGCTCTGAGATCAGGTTGGTATATGCAGGAGAATTTTTCTTTCTCCAATAACGTTCCACCCCAATCTGAGGCCTCAGAGTAAGAATGCAGATAAGCAGATCCGTCTTTGCACAAACTGAGGTGCGGTTTTTCGAAAATATCGGCTAATGGTATCGAGAAGAAAAAATCTCTTCTTTCACCTCCGGAAATGACATCGACAGCGGATAAATCAAATGTAGCTCCAATTTTTTCAACTGCTAGATTAATCGCTTTTTTGTAGATATCACTCTTTTTCAATTGAGCCTTAATCTCAGAATGAATTCGATCGTAAAAAGAAGGCATCTCCTTTAGCTCAAGTTCTATTTGCTCCAGCAATTTACCAGCTTCTTCAGCTGAACCGTAAAGATAATGAGTGTTTATATAAATGGGCCCGAAGGTTCCTGAGGTGTACCAGAACGGTCTCCCGGGTTCAGCCATTTCCAGAGCCTTTGTTAAAAATAGTTCGCGTGATAGCCCCATATTGTTTCCTTTCATTTATATCTGAAGATATTTATATTAATTCCAATATTCTAAGCATCCGGTAATTTCTGATAAGGAGCTAAAGCCTAAGTCATGCGCCATTGTACACATTTCATCTTTCATTGAAAAAAGCAGACCGGGATTTTGCATAGCTGAACTGCCGATTTGAACTGCGCTCGCTCCAGCCATCAAAAATGCCAGCGCATCCTCAACTGAAGCAATGCCGCCCATGCCGATGATGGGGATATCTATAACCCGGTAACACTCACTGACCATTCGCAGAGCTACCGGCATTACGGCCGGTCCGGATAAACCCCCGGTATTGTTTTTCAAAAGAGGTCTGCGGGTTTTAACGTCAACTACCATAGCCAGTAATGTATTAATCAGTGAAATTGCATCCGCCCCCGCAGCCTCGGCTGCAAGCGCCATCTCCGTGATGTCCGTTACGTTGGGCGTAAGCTTAACCCAGATCGGTTTTTCTGTGGCTCTACGGACTGCGGATACAACGCGTTCAATTTCCTGAGGATTAGTTCCGATACTCATGCAGCCACTTTTAACATTCGGACAGGATAAATTTAATTCCAGAGCAACTATCTGAGGATCTTGCATCTTCTCCGCTAATTCAACATAATCTGTCGGCTCATTACCAGCTAGATTAACAATAATAGGAAGATTAAAGCGTTTGATCTGCGCTAGAAGGACATCAAGAAAAAATTCTACGCCCGGATTTTCCAAGCCGATTGCGTTAAGCATACCGGAAGGGGTTTCGGCAATGCGTGGCATATCGTTACCGAGACGCTCCTCCAGGGTCACTGCCTTGCTTACAATTCCACCTAATGCTGACAAATCATAGTGTTGAGCTAATTCAATGCCGTAACCAAAACACCCGGAGGCAGGCAACACCGGACAGGACAAAACTACATCTCCAATTTTCACCTTTGTTTCCATTTCAAACTCCTTAGGACCAGATCACTTTATCACCGGGAAAAACCGGGCCTTCTTTACAACAGCGAACACGACGGAAGCCTGCTTCCCGACTATCGTCTTTTAAATCAACCACACAGCCGCGACAAAGACCAATTCCACAGCCCATACGCGTTTCCAGCGATACTTGAACCGGAATGTTTTCGCGCTTGCCAACTTCAACAACAGACTTCATCATGGCCTCCGGACCGCAGCTGAAAATTGCTGAAGGTTTAGCGCTCGCTTCAGCCAAAAACGCTTCCAGCGCAGCAACAGCATGACCGTGGAAATCCAAACCACCGCTGTCACTGCATAAAGTCATATTGTTTTTATGTTGGCACATTTCAACTTCAAGAAAACATTCTTCAGCTGAACGAAAACCGTAGATCTGATTAAGTCCTTGTATTAAACCACTAGTTCTCATTTGGTCGGCCAAATAGAGCAGCGGGAAAATACCGCTTCCCCCACCTACTATCACAATGTCGCCTGGCTGAGAAACATGTCTGAGATCAAAGCCGCGCCCTAGTGGTCCTAAGGCGCTTAGCCGATCGCCAGGGCTAAGCCCGCATAAGGCCGACGTTCCCTTCCCAACAAGTCTGATACCAAAACTGATCTTGTTGTTTGATTGCTGCATGACGCCGATTGGACGACGCAGGAAATAGGGTGATTTCAATTCGAAAAACTGTCCGGGCTTTGACTGGGGGACCCCTTCAGTTGCAAAAGTCAGTACATGAACCTTTGAACTCACTTGTTCATTTTTTTCCAACACAAGAATATGTTCTAAATTTACCATGCCAACTCCTCAGATAGCCCTGTGCTGCAAAGCAAGGTTCAATTTTTCTTTCATTTCAAGCACTTCGGCGCGCGCAGCCAGATCGAAGTCCACAATCGGATAAGCGAACTTCTTATATGCCGTGGCCATACTGCGTGAGGCGCTCACGATAGCCCCACTGCCATCTGCACGAAAACCTGCGACCGCGTCATCTGGGCCTGCACCTTGCGCTCCATAACCAGGCACAAGAAAGAACGTCTGCGGCATTAAGCTGCGCAAATTTCGGGCTTCCTCCGGATACGTCGCAGCGACAACTGCTCCCAGAGCTGAAAGATTATATTCTTCACTCAGAGAGTTCGCTCCCCACTGTGTTATCAAGTCTGCCAGAACCTCCATGACTGTACGGCCGTCTGCCAGTTTCAGCCCCTGGAGATCTGAGGCTGAAGGATTAGAGGTTCGACATAAGAGAAATAATCCGGCATCATTTTCCACCGCTGTGTCGAGAAATGGTTTTACTCCATCCCAGCCTGTGTAAGGCTGCACTGTCATTATGTCCGCCGGAAAAGCTCTGAAACTATGATCTCCAACTCTGGTTTCAGCTAAAAATGCCTGCGCATAAGCTTCACATGTTGATCCGATATCTCCACGCTTGGCATCGGCAATGACCAGCATACCTTTTTCGCGTGCATGAAGCATTGTTCTTTCCAGCGCCTTCATACCGGCAACACCGTACATCTCATAAAACGCCAGCTGCAGTTTTACAGCAGGAAGCAGATCCGCGGTCGCATCAATCAAGCGTCGGCCGAACTCAAAGAGTGCGTACTCCAAAGAGTTCGATAAATTGTCGTATTTAACTTTTCCTTCTTCAAACAGAAAGTCCGGCACTGTGACAACGTGGGGATCTAAACCTAAACAGGCGGGATTTCCCACTTCGTTAATTCTTAGTTGAAGCCGATCAATTGCATGTTTTGTCATTTATATACTCCTATAACTTACGCGTCCGTCCCAGACAGTTAATTTGATCGGGCCGTTCATCTCATAGCCATCGTAGGCTGTATTACGTGACTTGCTGAACGAACTGTCTTTATCGTAAACAAAGACTTCATGTTCCGCGAAGAGCATCAGATTTGCTTTCTCACCCTCCATGATCGGGATATCATCCTGATGAAGCAGCCGGCGTGGATTTACGCAGAGCAAGTTCAGCGCTT
>JAQWBU010000023.1 GCA_028706195.1 Eubacteriales bacterium | reverse complement strand
AGTGCTGCCACAAGCAAGACAACGATGTCTTTCAAAGGTGATTCTTCTTTGTCCTTGAGTTTCCTGACAATCCTGAAAACGGAAATCACAGCAATGATAATGAACAAAACTAAGACAAGATTAACCAGTTTGATGTCATCAAGCGCATATTTCATGTTTCCGGTCAGGTCAATTGTGTTTTTAATACCAATACCACCCGGAATTATCAGGCTTTCAGTTTTTACCGGCAATACTCCTCCCAGAATATAGAGGAAGAAAAGCTGGTAGAGACCATCTGCGAAATATCCGAGAATAAGTCCGGCAATCATTTCCGAACCCTTCATTTTGTTAAAAAGGCGACCCACACCAAATCCGAAAAGCGAAGCCAGAGGAGTGGCGATCAGGAAGGCGATCAGCATTCCCGTAATGCCGGTGAAACCCCAGTCCACAGCGAAGAATAGTCCCATCTGGGCAGCAATAGCTCCGATAACGATACTGAAGTTCAGCCCTAAACCTGCCAGCACCGGAATGAGCAGCGACATTACTGTAAAAGCGTTCCTGCCAAAGCGGGTAGCAACATTTTCGACAACGAAACTAGCTGAGTTACCGGCTACAGCAATGGCGCCGACACAAATTACCAGAAAGAGCAGCATAACTTTATTTTCGAAAATCCAGGACCATAGTTTTTGCAGAAAAGTTTCCTCTTGCAGAACTATTACTTCATCGCGATCAGTATTAGATTGATTGATTTCATTATTAGCTTTCAACCTGATTACCTCCTCTCGATTTCGACAAGGCATAAAGAATAATGCCGTTGGAAATTATAATACGGATAACTTCTGACAACGTGCTTCCCTGCGGCATCAACTGCTTGATGACCGGCAAAGAAGTAGTCAGGATACCCTGAAACAACAAGGTTCCGATAATCACGTTGGAGATGCTTGCACGACGGGTCGACGCGCCTCCGATCAGAATCGCTGCTACACAGGCGAAGCTCATCATCAGCGGAGCATTATATAGCTGCAAAAATCCGAAGACCTGTGCGTACATAATGATGCCGATGGCCCCCAGAACAGTCGAGATGACTGTACCGAGTATGCGCATATGGTCAACATTGATTGCGTTGGATCTGGTGAAGAGCTCATTCTCGCCGGCAGCACTCATAGCTACACCCCATTTGCTGCGCAGAAACAACCACATCAGTAAACACATAAAGAGTACGACGAAAATCGTTCCTATTGGGACGACCACGCCCCCCACTTTAAAAGCCAGCCAGTTTAGCGGAAATGGTTGTCCGGAAGTAACACCCGGGTTGCTCATGATCCCGCCGAAGCTTTGCTCCAGACTGATGGTGTTACGCATGCCTTCACCGGCAATCGGCCACACCAAGGTGCCTGATCCGTAAGGAAGCACAAGCCAGACTATGTTGGAAAGAGCGATAGCAGAAAAACCCACGTAAGTAGAGACGGTCATCTCCGAGCCCTTAACCCTGTTGAGCAAAAGCCCGTAAAGATAACCCAGTATGATCGCAATAGGAATAGCTATCAGCAAGGCTAATCCCAGATCGGTCCAGGGTGAATATGCCCCGCCTCTGCGGTGATTAATCTCTATCGCTGTAGTGCCGCCGATCAGTCCGGCAACAATTCCCAGTGATATACCAAAGTTAAGTCCAATACCGCTTTGAACGCCCGGCACCATGGCTAGAACCAAAATACCGAACATGGCCCAGCGGCGAAGTACGTCACTGAATACATCTGTGAGATTTAAACCCATGATTGGGGATACTATAATCAGCAAAAGAAAAAACAAGCCAATGATAAGTCGGGGCCAGCCGATACGGCCAATTACACTTTTCGTCCTCACAGTACTGCCTCCTCCTCTACCTCTTCTGCAGATAAGCCCGACATAGCGAGACCAAAAGCCACGTCTGAGGCATCAGGCAACAGGATTTCCGCCACTTTGCCCTCCGAAACAATAGCAATTCGATCACAGATAGAGCGCAATTCTACCAGCTCTGAGCTGATAATTATAATTGTCATGCCTTGCTCAGCATTGATCTTGATCAGGTACTCCAGAACAAGCTTTTTTGCTCCAATATCAATACCGCGGGTTGGTTCAGCCACTATCAGTATTTTTGGTTCCAAAGTCAGCGCTCTGGCCAGACATACCTTTTGCTGATTACCACCCGACAAACTCCCGGTTTTTTGCCGCGGACCTGTGCTCCTGATATCGAAGATTTCTATCATCTCGAGAGCATGCTCTCTGACTTGTTTTTTGTGTACCAGTCTGAAAGGACCGCGCGTGAATTTGTTTCTCACCTGCATGGCTGAGAAAACAATATTATCTTCAATTGATTCGCCCAACAATAGACCAACGCCCCGGCGATCCTCTGATACAAAGGCGATATCGTTTTCCAGAGCATCTCCCAGTTTTCCGAAATTAAGTTTTTTTCCAAAAACATTAACCTCGCCTTCGACAGGGAAGAGGCTCATCATTCCATTGATGATCCCTAGCTTGCCCTGGCCGGCTAAGCCGCCAAAGCCGAAGATCTCACCTTTGCGAATCGACACGTTCATTCCCTTGACTTGTTCACCCGGCATATCAACATGAAAATTCTCAAGTTCCAGCGCGACTTCATCACTTAGAACCTCACGAGATTCTTTGACATCAACCAGGCGTTCCATCTTTCGCCCGATCATCCGGCCGGCAATGTCCACGACTGTCACTTCATCTGTATTAATGCGATCAACAAGTTCGCCGTCACGCAGAATCGTCAGGCTGTCGGCAACCGACATGACCTCGTCCAGTCTGTGTGTTATAAATATAATAGCGATTCCCTGCCCGGCAATGAGCTGCATGATCTCGCACAGGCGTTCAGCCTCGCTCTCGGTCAGTACTGCCGTCGGTTCATCAAACACGAGTAGCTTGATACCCGTCTTGTCGATCTCGCGCGCTATTTCTACGAACTGTTTATAACCAATAGGCAGTCCTGCAACTTTAACGTACTCTTCAATATTGAGACCGATGCGTGACAATGCTTTACGAGCATCATCTCTCATCTTCTTACGATCAAGCACATCCAAAGCAGGTCCTAATATTTTCGAGAAAATCGTCGGTGTTCCAATTTCACGACCCACCTTAATATTTTCAGTAATTGTGAAATCAGGAATCAGCATGAATTCCTGGTGAACCATTCCAATCCCATAGTTCATCGCGTCATGCGGGTTCATTATCTCAACTTTCTCTCCTGAGATCTCCACATCACCTTCATAGCCACCCGTCGAATGAATCACAGGCATGCCAAAAAGCACATTCATCAATGTAGATTTGCCTGCGCCGTTTTCACCTACTAAGGCATGAATCTCTCCCGCTTTTACGACAAGATCCACATCCTTCAGTACTTTATTGCCATAGTATTCCTTACTGATCCCCTTCATTGAAAGAACAACTTGCTCACTCATCTCTGCACTCCTCCTGTCCAAGCAAAACTATCGGGCTTCTTTGCTATCGGTTTCACTGTCATCTTTGTCCCCCAAAATAGACGCACCGACCCCCTTGGGGAGTCGGTGCGCCATAAAACACTTAGAAATCCACCGTCGTATGTGTTTTATTCGATCGGCTGACTAAAGTCGACGAACGGAGCGAGCAGCAGATAGAAATTGTCGAGCTCTGTATCATCTTCTGTAACGTAATTTGAGAGTGCAATCTCACCGGCCTGGTAATCTTCTGATACCTTATTGATGGCGCGTTCGAGAGCCGCACGGTCATTGCGATCAGTGAAGACGCCTTCAGCGAATTCCATAGCGTATTCAACTCCGGCCTCAAGCATCAGCATGTTGGCGGGAACGCCCCAGGTTGACATGCGTCCTTCCTGTCCGGCTTCCAGCAGTTTTTCCTGAATAGCGCCGAGCATGAATTTTACATCACCTTCGTGACCTGTTACATCAATGTTCAGTGCCGCAGGATATGCGTGGTAAGGGCTTGGGCAGCACTGCTGCGGGTAGATGGCTCCGCCTTTAAGAACTTCGCGGATCAAGGGTTCCTGCAGTCCGCAGTTGGTTGAGAAGAAGGCTGTATCGGGGCCATATTGCTCGATCTTCTTCGGCACATCTTCAACGATGAACTGTTGGGCGCCTGACATACCGGAGTCACCGGTTGGATCCGGAGCTTCAACGTCCATAAATTCAATACCTAACTCATCACAGGTCTCAATCATGATCTGACGGCGAGCTGCGATTGTGGTATAGCCGAGGTGACGCGGGAACGAATAGTGCAGCAAGCGGGTTGCTCCCATGCGGGCGGCTTCTTCAGGAATTGTACGTCCCATTGACAGCTCATCGACCAACATGGAAACGTCAGCTTTTCCGGAGATTACTGCCGGATCTTCAGCGACAACACCGGTAATAAAGAGCATATCCGGATTTGTTTCGCGCACTTTATCGATTGCAGCAGCAGTTCCGGGAACAGCCTGCACGAATACGATTGCTTTTACCGATTCGTCCGAAGCCAGCTGCAATACGCCTTGTATTACCTGCTCAACTTCTGAAGAGAAGTTATCAGGGTAGGTGGCATGAATAATCTTGTCAGCACCATACTTCTCTATCATCTTCTGTGCTGCCTGATATTCTTCTTCACCTTGAGATACGGTACCTGTATATATGGCGATTTTATAATCGTCACTTGCAGGCTCTGTTGGTTCTTCTACTTCGCCGGGTTCACTTGCTCCGGGTTCAGTTGCCGGTGGTGATGTCGGTTCAGGTTCATCAGTGCCTCTGCAGGCGACTACTGAAAGGACCATCATCAGGGCTAGCATAATTACTAGAATCTTTTGGTCATAATATTCCTCCATATTATTTGCATCCGCTTGTAGCGGATTAGAGTATTCCTCTGTGTAGAGGGGATTCGCCGAGGCAAATCAGTGGATGTTGACTTGATTGCCGCTTCTCGGTGGACCAAAGATGCGTTTTTCTCTTCAAACAATTTGTTTTTCTCCAAATGTGAAGAAATTATGAACCAAGTATATTTTTGCACGTGAAGAACGTCAAGCAGGAAAACAGCATATTCCAGCCGGACATATTTGAGAAAATCTGACAAAGCGCACATTTCTTGACGTTTCAATGGCTTTTATCACTATGGACAATGCATTCTATACGTCTGTAAGTGCAGTTTTGCGAACTATAATTCGATTGTAAGTTCAATCTGATTATGTATAATTATTCAAATATTATTAAATCTGTATAGTTTCTTGTATTTACTTAAATTGTCCCATGGCGTAATCGATAATTTCACGGTTCAATGTTCCCGGAAAATACCCGACTATGGAACCATCCGTATCAATAAAAAATGATGTGGGCAGAGCGCTGACTGCATAAGATCCGAAAACAACTCCCGTGTGATCCATTAGCGTGGGGTATTCCAGACCGTTTTCCTTAATGAACCCCTTGAGACCTGCTTCATCCATTTCCTGGCTCAGTGCATCTGTGGAGGGATTGGCCACTCCAAGCAAAACCAGATCCTCCTCATTGGATCCCTGCTCCACATAGTATTCCTGCAAAAGCGGAAGTTCTGCCCGGCAAGGACCGCACCAGGTGGCCCAGAAATTGATGATTATCTTTTTGCCCAGATAGTCTGAGAGCGTGTGCTCGACTCCATTTTGATCCTTAAGTGTGAAATCAGGGGCGAAAATTTCATCATCCTGGCTTGTCTGACTGCTTTCAGTACTTGTACTTGTTTCACTTACCGGCTCAGTCGTCGCTTCAGTGCTGACAGAACTGCCGGTGCTTGACAGGGGTTCGTTGCTTTCCGGATCAGAGTCTCTATCAGCACAGGAGATCAGAAGCGAAAGTGCGATCAGCAGGATTATTATTTTAATTGATTTATTTTTATTGATTTTCATTTTTATTTCATCTCATCTTTGTAATTTAGAGAATGTCCCGTCCATGCACCTGCATGTATCAGGCTGTTCATTTTCCTATCGGCAGCGCCAGCAAAATCATGTAGACGCCGATCCCAACCATCAGCAGGCCGCCGATAATGACAGCGAATTTCATTATTTTGGGACGCTTTTTTAGAAAACCCAAAATCTGCGTCGTGAATAAACCGAGAAGTAAAAACGGGATCACGAAACCGAACGAGTAGATAACGAGCAGAAGTACGCTTAATCCGCGAGTTGCCGCCCCTGCCGCCATAATCAAAACACTCGTGAGAGTAGGACCGACACAGGGAGTCCAGGCAAAGCTGAAGGTGAAGCCCATGATAAGCGCAGTCAGTGGATTCATACTCAGTTTTTCCAGAGAGATCGGCAGACGCCGTGTCCTGGACAAGGTTTTGGATGGACCGAAGAAATCCAATTGATAGAGTCCAAACAGCAGAATTATAATTCCACCGATGAGTGTGAAGATGTAACTGTATTTGCTGAAAAAGGACCCGATGCCCGCCATGAGTAGTCCCAGGAGGATAAAGGCAAAACTGATACCCAGAACGAAAAATAAAGTGTTCAGCATAACCTTTTTGCGCGGATAAACAATGGATCCATCTTCATTAACAGTGTAGGTGCCACCCGCCAGATAACCCATATATAAGGGCAAGAGCGGGAAGATACAAGGTGAAAAAAAGCTGACCAGTCCTTGTATGAAAACAGTAAACACCGGCACGCTCTGAGTCATTTCTATTACGGGTACGTTCATATATTTTCCTATCTAAGTAAACAAGTAGTTTGAAGTTATTAGATTGCATTTTAATAGCTGAACAGGAAAAGTCCCAATAAAATGTGCTTCTGTGTCTTCTGAAACAGCCGGCATTTTCCACTTCGACTGCTGCCTCACAAGGATCTGACAGCTATATGATAGAATTATCTACATTAAGATAAATATAAATATATGGAGGAGTCATATGTTAGATATCGTATATATTCGCAACAATCCGGAAGAAGCAGCAGCGAAATTGGCCAAAAGAGGATTGAGCGTAGATTTTTCTGAATTTTTGGAAAAAGACTCAGCCCGTCGCGCTTTGATGCATACAACCGAGAATCTGAAAGCTGAACGCAATAAGAAGTCCGCCCTGATTCCTAAACTGAAGAAAGAAGGTCAGGACACAGCTTCCTTGTTGGACGAACTGAAAACTCTCAGCAACACAATTCACAGCAATGACGAATCAATAGATGAAATGCAAAAAGAGCAGGAAGTATTTCTGGGGGGACTGCCGAACCTGCCTGCTGATGATGTTGTCGCCGGCGGCAAGGAAGCTAACGAAGTCGTCAAGACCTTTGGCGAGCAGAGAACGTTTGACTTCGAGCCCAAACACCATGTGGATCTTCTGACTTCCACGGGCATGATCGATTATGAACGCGGCGCCAAGTTATCCGGCAGTGGTTACTGGCTCTACACCGGCATGGGCGCTCGCCTGGAATGGGCCCTGATTAACTATTTTGTAGATGCTCATCTGGCAGACGGTTATGAGATGGTCATGCCACCATATTTGCTGAATTATGAAGCCGGCTACGCTGCCGGACAATTCCCCAAATTCCTGGAAGATATTTTCGAAATCCGCAGCAATGACGATAACTTCCGCTTCCTCTTACCTACTGCTGAAACCGCGCTGGTAAATTTCCGCCGGGACGAAATCATGGCCGAGGCTGATCTGCCCCACAAACTCTTTGCTTACACCGCCTGTTTCCGACGGGAAGCAGGATCACACGGAGCCAATGAACGCGGTATGATTCGCGGCCATCAGTTTAATAAAGTGGAAATGTTCCAGTTTGCAAAGCCCGAGGATTCCGAAAATGCCCTGGATGAGCTGGTGCAAAAAGCCTGCGCCCTGGTCGAGGGTCTGGGTCTGCACTACCAGTTAGTCAAGCTGGCTGCCGGTGACATTGGCGCAGCCATGAAGAAAACATATGATATCGAAATCTGGATCCCGAGCATGGGCGGCTACAAAGAAGTCAGCTCCGTCTCCAACGCCGGTGCCTATCAGGCCAGACGCGGCAACATCCGCTTCCGCCGCGATGAGGATGGAAGAATCGAATTCTGCCATACGCTTAATGGCTCCGGTCTGGCAACTTCACGGGTACTGCCCGCTATTGCCGAGCAAAATCAGCAGGCAGACGGAAGCATTATCGTACCGGAAGTATTGCGGCCCTACATGGGTGGCATCGAGCTAATCCGCCCATTATAAAATTGCCGCTTTACAGCGGCAAGGAGCACATGTCCATACAAGAAGAAAGTTATATTTCCGTTGCCCGAGAAGCTAGCTGGGAGTGCCCAATAAAGCGCTCCCGCTTTATTGGCATCTGCGCTCCGATTGTTTCGGAAGATGACGCTAATCGTTTTCTGGAGCGGATGAAAGATGAATATCCCGCAGCGCGTCATTATGTTTATGCCTGGAAAACCAACAGTCCTTATCTGATTCAGAAATATTCAGATGATGGTGAGCCGCAGGGCACCGGAGGTCGTCCGGTGCTTGATGTGCTGGAAAACGCCGGCATCGACCGCGGCATCATCTGTGTTGTGCGCTACTTTGGCGGCATACTACTGGGTACAGGAGGTCTGGCTCGCGCTTATTCCCAGTCCGCTGCAGGGGCCCTCGATAAAGCCGGCGTTAAGAAATATCTACGTTATCATATATTCTCACTGGAAGTGGAATACAGTGTTTATGATAAGTTGAATGCCCGTCTGGAAACTTCGGGTTTCTATCAGGATAATGCTCAATTTAGCTCAAAAGTGAAACTGGATGTGGGTGCGAGTTCCGACAGAATTAAGGAACTTCAATTGCTGGTTCAGGACATAACGGCCGGAAGCGGTGAACTCATACCACAAGGAGAACGTTTCTTGCCGCACCCTTAACTCATACTCATATGAGACAATATATACATACATATAATAATGAATAATGAAAATTGCTTAGAGAGGTAATAGGCACATGGCTGGTCACTCAAAATGGAATAACATTAAAAACCGCAAAGCAGCGGCAGATAATAAACGTGGAAAAATATTCTCCAAATTCGGCAAAGAAATTCAAGTAGCTGTTCGGGAGGGCGGCCCTGACCCTGAACAGAATGCCCGGCTGCGGGATATTATCACACGGGCCAAAAATTCTAATATGCCGAATGACAATATACAGCGTTCGATTGACAAGGCATCCGGTGACGCCGATGGCGGCCAGCTCGTCGATATTCAATATGAAGGCTACGGTCCCGGTGGCATAGCAGTCATAGTGCGCGCACTCTCCGAGAACCGTAACCGCACGGCGGGTGAGGTCAGACATATCTTTGATAAATATGGCGGCAATCTGGGCACTGATGGCAGCGCTGCTTTTCTTTTTGAAAGAAAGGGCAGCATTATCATTGAACGTGAAAACATTGAAGACGAAGATGAACTCCTCATGCTGGCACTGGATGCAGGAGCCGAGGATATTGATCTCGAGGACGAAAACATCGTAGAGATTTTGACAAGTCCGGAGGATTACGAGAGTGTCACCGCCGCTCTTGCAAAAAAATATACGATCCTGGAGCAGAGTATGGAACCCATGCCCATGACGTGGACTAAACTTAGCGATCCGGTTCAAATCGAACAGATGCAGAATCTGATTGAAAAGCTGGAAGACAACGATGATGTACAGGACATTTACCACAATTGGGAGCAGGATGAGGAGGACGAGTCCTGACTGCCAAAACGAAGATAGACGTCGGTTGATTGCATGTTTAAGTGGTTTAGACGAAAGAAAAAAGCCGATAAAAAGAAAGCTCCTGTTCCGCAGCAGCAAAGCACTTTTGATGAGGAAAAACTGGCTGCCGATGCTGTCAGGAGCATCGAAAAAGACGCCGCAGAGCTCAAGGCAGATCAGGCTGTGTCCGGGCAGACGCCCTTTTTCAACCCCTTTGGACGTATAGCCGATGCAGTATTAACTCAGATCACTGAGCGTGAACGAGCCTACGAAGAGCGCTCACAGGCGGAAATTCGTCAGCAGCTGGAAAACATCGCAGTAATTTCTTTTGTCGGTCAAAGTGGCAGCGGCAAAAGCACTGCCGCCATTCGCATTGCCAGAGAATACCGGATTGAATATATCATTGACGATGGCCTGCTGATACATGGCAGCACTATCGTTGCAGGAACCTCCGCAAAGCGGGCTGAGACCAAAATGGAGTCCGTACGACGAGCTATTTTTGATGATCCCAGCCGCGCGGAAAACATGCGCCGCACCTTGTGCGAGCATATGCCTCCGGCTTTGATGATCATAGGTACTTCTGATGCGATGCTGGAAAAAATATGCAATAACCTCTGGCTCAATCAACCCGTAATTAAATTGCGGATCGAAGATGTCACGACAGAGGAAGAAAGAAATCAGGCGCGTCAGACACGTCTCTCCGAAGGAAAGCATACGATCCCGGTTCCCAGCATGGAGATAAAGCACGATTTTTCCGGTTATTTCACAGAACCTTTGCAGAGACTGAGGCAACGTTTAGACCGCAGTCAGTCCTACAGTAATTCCTTCAATCCGGAACAGGAACACACGGTCGTACGGCCTACCTTCTCCACTTTGGGGAATTTCTCGATTTCGGATGAAGCGATGAAACAGCTGATCAGCCTCTTGTCGCTGCAAGTCGAAGGCGTGGAGCAGGTAGTTGACACCAAAATCCGCAAGGAATCCTACGGAATTATCATCAGTCTGGATCTATCCATCATCTACGGCTCATCCGCTCAGGAAATTCTGACTGAAGTACAAATTGCAGTAAGTGAGGGCGTTGAGTTCTACACTTCTATAAATGTACTGGCCATCAATGTACGCGCTATGAGAGTCGCAAAGACACGCAGCAAAGAGTCAAGAGAAGCCATCAGTGAAAATATTCTTTCTGAGTCGAGTAATTAATTGCCCTCCGACTCATTCTCTTCATCTTCATTAGTTAAAGTATCCGGCAGCAATTGAGATTCAGCGACTTTAATTACTGCGCCATCTCCATTCGTCAAGTTTCTCAATGCTTTCAAATTCAGCGGATAGCGATAACGCAGAGTAGTTCTTCCCAGAAGATAATCCGTAGACACGTTGAAGTAATCAGCTAAGGAGGACAGAATCCTCAGGTCAGGCATTCTGTAGGCCCGTTCATAATTGGAATATGCACGCGAGCTTATATTTAAAGCGGCTGCAACATCTGCTTGCCTCAGTTTTTTATCTGAGCGCAGAAGTCGCAATCGATGTGCTAAAGCACGTTGTGGATCTAAGCTCGCTTTACCCATAACGAGATTATGCTGAGCGTGTGAATAAAAGATCAAGAAATTTTATATTGTTCTCCGAATCGGAGAATTTATCAAAGGAAATCCTTATCTATGAACAAGCCGGTATTTTAACGTCTTAATTTCCAGAAATTTATTAGGCGAAAATGCCCAAATAATCGACTAATAATCAGTTACAGGCAACTGTTATTAGTTTATATCTTGACAGTTTTATATAGTATTATAAGAATAAGTATGGATTTTGGCTCGTATTTTTATGATATTTTACATAATTTTCGAGATTTTAATCGCTTTTACCCAAACTAAGGAGGACACATATACACATGGAATACACATTTACCGTAAACGGCAAGGAAGTCAGCACCAGCGAAGACAAAGCTTTATTAACTTTTCTGCGCGAGGATATGAAACTTAAGTCTGTTAAGGACGGTTGCAGTCAGGGAACGTGTGGAACCTGCACTGTAATTATCGACGGCAGAGCCCTTAAGGCCTGCACCAACAAAACCTCTAAAATGGCCGGAAAAAGCGTCATTACTACTGAGGGTCTGAGCGAGACTGAGCGCGAGGCTTATGTTTATGGATTTGGAGTAACGGGCGCCGTACAGTGCGGATTTTGCACACCGGGCATGATAATGAGCTCGAAAGCCTTGCTTGACAAAGATCCCAACCCGAGCGAAGACGATATCAAAAAAGCTTTGCGAACAAATATTTGCCGCTGTACCGGATACAAGAAGATTATTGAAGGCGTACAGTTGACAGCAGCTATCCTGCGCGGTGATGAAAAGATTGACAGCGACCGCGAAGCCGGAGATGATTTCGGCGTCGGTGAGGCTGCTTTCCGTACTGACGTACGCGATAAAGTTACGGGCACAGGCCTCTATGCGGATGACATTGAAATGGAAGGCATGCTGCATGCTTCTGCTGTTCGCTCTGCCTACCCCAGAGCCCGTGTACTTGATATTGATTTTTCCGCTGCTCTTGAGCTACCCGGTGTTGTTGCTGTTTTAACCGCTGAAGACGTCCCTAACAATAAAGTCGGACATATTATGTATGACTGGGATGTCATGATAGCCAAGGGTGACATCACCCGCTTTGTGGGTGATGCTATCGCACTGGTAGTAGCCGAGAATGAAGAAATTTTGGAAGAAGCTAAAGCTCTCGTCAAGGTGGATTACGAGGTATTGGAAGCTTACACTTCTATGGAAGCCGCTTTAGCGGAAGAGGCAGAAGACATCCATCCCGGCGGCAATATCTGCCAGCAGCGTCATATCACTCGCGGTGATATCAAGACTGCTTTTGAAAACTCTGCCCATATTATAACACATAAATTCAGCACTCCGTTCACAGAACACGCCTTTCTCGAACCTGAATGTTCAGTGGCTTTCCCCTACAAGGATGGTGTAAAAGTATTTTCATCGGATCAGGGCACTTATGACATACGCAGAGAAATTTCTGTCATGCTGGGCTGGGATCCTGAACGTGTCGTCGTAGAAAACCTCTACATCGGCGGCGCTTTCGGTGGTAAAGAAGACGCCTCAGCGCAGCATCTTGCAGCTTTATGCGCTGTTAATCTGAATAAACCCGTTAAAGTGAAGTTCTCGCGTGACGAGTCACTAGCCTTCCATCCCAAGCGTCACCCGATGGAGGCAGAATTCACACTGGGCTGTGATGAAGAAGGTAATCTGACCGGTCTTGATGCAGAGATTTATTTCGACACAGGCGCCTATGCTTCCTTATGCGGCCCCGTGCTCGAACGCGCCTGCACCCACGCAGTAGGTCCCTATACTTATCAGAATACGGATATTCGCGGCTATGGTGTCTACACAAACAATGTGCCGGCAGGCGCTTTCCGTGGCTTCGGGGTTTGCCAGACCGAGTACGCTCTTGAAAGCATGCTGGATCTATTAGCGGAAAAAGTAGGCATCTCTCCCTGGGAGATCCGCTATCGTAATGCTATCGAGCCGGGAAAGGTCTTGCCTAACGGTCAGATTGCGGATCAGTCCACTGCCCTCAAAGAAACACTGGAGGCTGTCAAGGATGTCTACGAAGCCAACCGCGGACGCGCCGGTTTGGCCTGTGCCATGAAAAACTCCGGAGTAGGTGTTGGATTACCTGACAAAGGCCGGGCACGTCTTGAAGTTCAGGATAGCAAAGTTGAAGTTTTCTGCGGCGCATCAGAATTAGGTCAGGGCAGCAGCACGGTATTTGCTCAGATGGTAGCTGAGCTCACAGGTTTAGGCAGAAATGACATTCACGTACACGCTTCTAACACTGAAACCTCACCCGACTCGGGTATGAGCTCCGGCTCCAGACAAACTCTGATTTCGGGTGAAGCCATCCGCATGGCGACCGAGCAGCTTGTTGCAGCCATGGAGGAAGTAGATGGCGATCTCAGCCAGCTGGAAGGCCGTAAGTTTGATGCAGAATACTTCGAGCCGACTGATAAATTGGGTGTCGACAAACCCAATCCCAAATCTCATATTGCTTATGCTTACGCCACTCACCTGGTAATACTGGACGAAGAAGGGAAAGTCAGCGACATCTATGCTGCGCATGATTCAGGCAAAGTCGTCAACCCCGTCTCTATCCAGGGACAGATTGAAGGCGGAGTCTTAATGGGTATGGGTTATGCCCTGACAGAAGATTTTAAGACGGAAGACGGTTACGTGAAATCAAAGTTTGGAACCCTCGGTCTGCTGCGCTCAACTGATATTCCCAATATTGAAGCCATTTATGTTGAAAAGAAGGATCTGCTCGATGTTGCTTATGGTGCCAAAGGAATCGGCGAGATCACTACGATTCCGACAGCACCAGCGATACAGAATGCTTACTATGCAATGGACGGGATTCTGCGCAACAAGCTGCCGATGGAAGAAACCGCCTATTCAAAGCCCAAGAAGGTTTTCGGCAATAAGGAATAAATACTAGTATTATCTAAGGAACTGCAAAGGAAACCGCTGAATTGCGGTTTCCTTTTTCTTATTTTTAAAAGTCAAAATAGAGTCAATTTTGCAATTTTACACTAAACCCGTGCCTTCTTTACGTAATTTTTACGTAACACTCCTGTAATATTGGCTCATTTTTTGCTTTTACCTGCTCTTTTTAACCATGTTTTGCCTGAATAGGTCCGTTATTTTTGTACTTTCAACTGTAGTTTAATGAAATTCACATGGATAGAATACTCACGTTTAGCTTAACAAAAACTTGCTTGGGATCGCAAAGGATCCCATTTCTTTTTTAGAAAGAATTTCAGTTTCGAAAGAAACTTGTCTTAGAAAGGGTGGAACATGACCAAACATGTTATCAAAGAATCCACTTGCCTGACATTGGCAATATTGATCGCGCTTATAGCTTTAGCTATCCCGGTACTTGGTGCCTGCGGCGCGTCCGATGCTTCTGTCAGCGATAATAGTGGAATGGAGCAGAACAGATCCAGGGCTCCCTCTTCAGCAGAGTACGCATTATTAGACCTGCCTGAAGACTTGCTGGATTTAGACGATACTCGTATAGGCAGAGGCATTGACCAAGAATACATAGATACAGAAGATTCATCAGATAGCAATACTCAAATAAATCTACAACTTTACTCCAACGAAAACTCAGATTTGCCTTCCGATTCGCTGCTTAATGCTGCGCGTAATGAAGGTGACGAACAAGCTAAACAGATTATAGAAAACGAAGTAATGTGGAATCTGATAAACAACTCAGATGAAGCAGAGGCGTATTTCGGCAACTTGCACGAGCAAGAGAATCAGATTAATGAGCCGAAACCTGCAACAAGAGCTACAACAGCTCCCACCAGCAAGGCAACAACTCCTGCTACGCAGCCGGCAACTAGCAAAGCTGCTCCGACAACCACTGCTCCTACAACAGCTACTCCTACAACCGCTACGCCAACGACAGCTGTTGCTACAACAACAACAGCTCCTGTGACAAACGCTCCGGCTGCTCCGGCCGCATCAGGAAAGTTCCTGCTCTCAATCTCAAATCCGGATCCAAACTATGTCGGCAGAGCGGTTCAAGTTCAGGACCGGGCTGTTCTGGAAGGTCTGGTCATGGGCGAGTTCGGGAACGATTACATCGGTGCCGTTCTGGTAGCTCAGGCTATTCGTGACACGATGACCCTGACCGGAGTATACAATACTGCTCAAATAGCTCGTCAATGGGGTTATACCGCCAGAATTCACAGCAGTGTGTCTGACGCAACCAAAAGAGCCGTTGCTTTCGTCTTTGATCAGGGCGGCAGCGCAGTACAACACAGCATCTATTACTTTTATGCCTCACATCTGACTTATTCTTCATGGCACGAGACGCAGAGGTTTGTGGTTCAGTATGGTGGCTGCAGATTCTTTTCCCGCTGGTAATCTAAGTTATAATTAAGCTTAAAGGAGGTTACTGATGTCTAACGCAGTACTGCTCCAAGCTTTCGAATGGAATTTGCCCAATGATGGCAATCATTACAGGTGGTTAGCCGATAGCGCGCCCGAGTTCAAACGACTCGGGCTCGATGCTGTCTGGCTGCCGCCTTTTTGCAAAGCCACATCTAACTTTGATGTCGGCTATGGCATCTACGATCTCTATGATTTAGGCGAATTTGATCAAAAAGGCAGTGTCCGTACCAAATATGGTACTAAGGCTGATTTGCTGCATGCAATCAAAGCTCTGCAGGCTGAGGGTCTGCAGGTATACGCAGATGCGGTTCTTAACCATAAGGCAGGTGCGGATAAGGCGGAGACTTTCGCTGCTGTCCCCTGCAATCCCGATAACCGGATGGAGCAGATCGGAAAGCAGCGGGACATCCGGGGCTGGACCTACTTTGATTTTCCCGGACGGAAAGGCAAATACTCTGATTTCATATGGAATTTCAATCATTTCACCGGCGTTGACTATGATGACAAAACCGGAGAACATGGTGTCTTTCGAATTCTGGGAGAGAACAAACATTGGTCGACCGGAGTGTCGAGTGAACGCGGCAACTATGATTATCTGATGTTCGCAGACATCGACCATGAACATCCCGATGTTCAGGCGGAACTACATCGCTGGCTGGACTGGATGATCCGGGAGACAGAGATAGACGGTATACGTTTTGATGCGGTCAAGCATATCGAAGACAGCTTTATATTGGATATTGTATCTAGTCTTTACGAAAATTGGCCGGAAAAGAATCTCTTCCTCTTTGGAGAGCACTGGATTTATGATCCGGATGCCAGCAATCACTTCCTCGAGCAAACTGAATATAAACTGAATCTATTTGATGTTGCCTTGCACTTCAATATGCATAATGCATCTACTTCTTCCGACTTCGACTTGCGCACCATCTTTGACAACTCACTGGTACGTGAGCATCCGGATAAAGTTGTTACGTTCGTGGACAACCATGACAGTCAGCGCGGCCAGGCTCTTGAGTCCTGGGTAGAAGAATGGTTCAGACCTCACGCTCATGCAATCATACTATTGCGGCAAGACGGATATCCCTGTATCTTCTTTGGCGATCTCTACGGCATCGGCGGCAAAGAGGCCTGGCCACATAGTCACGATACGGTCGCTGAGCTGATCCGCCTGCGCAAGAGATATGCCTGGGGTGATGAAATAGATCTGCCCACAGATGACCACGAAATACTGGCCTGGTCCAGAAGCGGTGACGAGGAGCATCCCGGTGGTTTGCTCGCAATTTTGAACAGCGGTGGATATAAAGAACTGGAATTCACTGTGGAACAGGGAGAACCCGGGCAGCCTTTCCGGGACGCTATGCTGCACCATGAAGAGTTTATCAGGCTTGGAGATAAGAGATCAGCTGTTTTCCCCGTCAAGGAACGGTCTGTATCGGTCTGGATTCCGGCGGAGTAGCGGAAAATGCTACAAAAGCTCACTTACTTGACAGTGTCGGACAAGCATGTTATCTTGTTGAAGCGCTAAAAATGTGGCGAGCTCGTGTGGCGGAACTGGCAGACGCAGCGGACTTAAAATCCTCCGGTCACTTCGACCGTG
>JAQWBU010000126.1 GCA_028706195.1 Eubacteriales bacterium | reverse complement strand
ACAGAAATCAAAGAAAAGGTTAATATTGTAATGAGAAATGTTGTAAATATATAAAGACAAAGATAAAATAAGTTGCATAGAAGAGAGTTGGTTTCTACTATGTGCGGAGGGAGGTGAAACTCATGTCGAAAAGGACTACCGAAAATTGCGGAATGATGAAGCGACATGGTCAGGCAGAGGTAAAAGACGGTAAATGCCTTGGCTTTGCAAAGTCGGAGCATGATGATGAGCCTTGCGAAACCTGTAAAAAGTGCAAGTTACAACAGTCTTACGAATCTGATAGTTAATGATTATTAATTAATTATTAAGCGAGGTGAAAATAATGTATTCAGAAATAGTTGAGATTCTTGAAGATAAATGTGTTATGCCTGAAATGCCATATTGTCCAGTATGTGAGCATGGATTAATTGTTTATCCTGAGTGGGTAGAGACATATGATGATACCTTTGATTCTGGTTGTGAGTGGATTTGTAGATTAGAAGAGGCGGATGATGAAGAAAGATTTGCGAATACAAACATATAACAAATATGACGGTCGGTGCGCTTATTGTGGGAAAAAGATTGAATATAAGGAAATGCAAGTAGATCATATCGTACCTCTGGTTAGTTGCTCGGTTCCAGAAATAGCAAACAATATAACAAATCTGAACCCATCATGTAGACGTTGCAATCACTATAAACGAAGTAGTAGCCTTGAAGTGTTCCGGCATATGTTAATGACTTTACATGAAAGAGTGCAAGATATTTACATATGCAAAGTTGCTGTAGATTACGGAATTATCAAAATGGAACCGTGGGATGGAAAGTTTTATTTTGAAAGATGTGAAGATTCAGTGGATTACCCGATAACGCTATTTGAGGAGGTGGAAAATGAGAGAGATTAAATTCAGAGCCAAGCGGATTGATAACGGGGAACAGCTTGATGGCACTGAATTGACCTTAATAACTATGATTACAAATTCAAAAGGTGTTTTTCTTTGTAGCTGTGGTAACGAAACTGAACAATATATTTCGAATATAGAAAATGGCAGGGTGAAATCATGCGGTTGCTTGAGATACAAAAGGCTTTCGGAAAGAAATACAAGACATGGAATGCATGGAACAAGGCTATATCGCATATGGAGAGGTCTTTTTAAAAGATGCCACAACAGAAATGCAACAGACTATTCAAATTATGGTGGACGCGGAATAAAAGTATGTGACGAATGGCTGGATTTTAAAGTTTTCTACGGATGGGCTATGCGTAATGGCTATAGAGAAGATCTAACAATAGAGCGAATTGATGTAAATGGAAACTATGAGCCAAATAACTGCTGTTGGATAACAAAATCTGAACAGAGCCTTAACAGAAGAAAAAGAACAATTTTTCCGGAGCGTGATTCTGAAGGGAGGTTTGTTAAACGTGCGTGAAATAAAGTTTAGGGGCAAATGTAGCCAATCAAAACGATGGGTGTATGGCTGGCTACTTACAAATAAGCTGGGAACCTATATCGTCACAGAGGAAAATCCGCACGAGTACACACAGAACCACTACATAGAAATTGACGAATATTGCAGAGTTGTCCCTGCCACAGTCGGCCAATACACCGGCCTAACCGACAAGAACGGGACGGAGATTTATGAAGGGGATATAATGGGCGGGCCAATCCAACTTGTGACTATTCGTGGAAATCCTACTGGCGATTACACAGAAACTAGATTTGTTGTGGAATGGGACGAGAAAAGAACAAAATTCACAGCACGGCAGACCCACGATTCCCGTTACCCTGATTTTTATGCCACGAGGAAAGCGTCTACTGAATTGACGATTATAGCCGATTATTATCCAGTCATCGGCAATATCCACGACAACCCTGAACTGTTAGGAGGTGCGGAATGAATAGATCTGATGCTTTAGGCTGTTCGAGGTTCCTAAAACATAGTCTTTACGGAATCTTAAGTGAAGAAAATAAACGGAACCTTGATATTGCGATTTACGCTCTGGAAAAACAGATACCGAAATTATTGAGTATAGGTCACTGCGCTTGCGGTATGGCGGTTGACGGAGGCTGGAAATACTGTACGGAGTGCGGGCAACGGCTTAAATGGATAAGCGTTGAAGATAGGTTGCCTCAACAGGACGTTGATAATTCAAGTGCTGACTGCTTAGTCGCTATTCGTTATCAAACTGACACGAACGGTGAAAAACCAACTTTATGTGTAGGATATTTATTAGGTAGTGAATGGTGGACATATTCAGAACACTCTTGTTCAAGAGTGGGAGATGTCACAAGATGCTACGCTGGTGACACAGTAACTCACTGGATGCCACTACCTGAACCACCAAACAACTTAACAAGCAAATGATTACTAAGGAGGAGGGAATCCATGAACAATTTACAAAATATCAGTGTAAATAAAATTTATCCCCATCCGGACAACCCCCGAAAGGATCTCGGGGATCTGACAGAACTGGCTGGAAGTATTAAAGCAAAAGGAATTTTGCAGAACCTGACAGTGGTGCCGCAGAAGCCCGGGTATTGTACATCGTGTCAACTGTTTAATGGTGGTGTGGGCAAATGCACGGAAGATCACGACAAAAACCACCGCCCACCGTGTCCGGAATGGAAATCAAAAGGCAATTATACCGTTGTTATCGGTCACCGCAGATTGGCAGCAGCCAAATTAGCAGGACTTGAAGAAGTGCCTTGTGTGATATCTGACATGGATCACAAAGAACAGGTAGCCACCATGTTACTGGAGAATATCCAGCGGTCCGATCTGACTCCTATTGAGCAGGCTAATGGCTTCCAGATGATGATGGACCTCGGGGAAACCGTGAGCGATATTGCGGAAAAGACCGGCTTTGCTTACAGTACTATCCGGAGGCGGTTGGATCTTGCAAAGTTAGACCAGGAGAAACTACGAGAGTCCTATGCCAGAGGCGGAACCATGATGGACTATGCGAAGTTGGAGCAGCTAAAAGACGAAAAAGCGAAAAATGAAGTGCTTGAATTTATTGGCACAAGAGATTTTGAATGGCAGCTGAACCGGGCACTCGACGATCAGGAGAAGCCGGAACGGAAAGAGGCGTTACTGGAGGTGTTGGATGAGTTTGCGACAAAGGTCAAAAGCCTGGACGTAACCAAAGGCGGATATACCTACGAGAAATATTTTGGCAGCTTCGACTTAGGTGATTGGGAAAAGCCAGAGGATGCTGATACTGCGGAATACTATTATGTTATTGACAATCACAGCGCATCGCTTTACAAAAAGGTCGAAAAAGCGCCGCCAAGGGAAATCTCCGCAGAAGAAAAGGATTTTAACAGGCGGGAAGCGGAATTAAAGAAACTATCAAAGCGGGCTTACGAACTGCGGTATGAATTTGTAAAGAATTTCAGCGCTGGAAAGAAGCATACGAAAGAAATTCAAGACTTCACATTTAGGCGTATGCTCCGCTATGGCAATTCAGACACAGGGAATCTGTTTAAGATCCTTGACATTAAAACCCCGGATATTGGGGGTCTCGACTATCAGCAAGCACGAAAGCACGAACGCAGCCTGATATTTGAAAAGTATAAAGAATCGCCGGAACGTACAATGCTACTAGTCGCTTATTCCAGCATTGTAGATTCGGCTAGCAATAACTATTATCATGTCCGGAGATGGGAGAATAAAATTGCCCATATAGAAAATCAGGATCTCAACGTCATTTACGACGCCTTAATTTCCCTAGGCTACGAGATGTCTACCGAGGAACGCCGGCTGCAGGATGGATCTCATGAGCTGTTTGGTAAGGAGGACTAAATGAAATACGAAGTGATGGTAGGCTCCGGCGGCGAAACAAAAAGCTATGTGCGGGTTAAGAGGACATCGAATCGAGGGCGGGCACTAGAGTATTACAACTTGTTTAAAAGCGGGGGAAACGATTGCGTATTACTGGTTGATGGAAAGGTAGTGGAGGTGGAGGATGAACGCTGAAAATATTATAAAAGAACTACGGAGTTGTGGGGAAGAAGGGTTAAGGATCGTAAATGCAGCCGCTGACCTGATTGAATCCCTGCAGGAACAACTTGCCGAATCCCAGCACAGAGAGAAGGCGGAGGTAGATGATATCGTAGATTTT
>JAQWBU010000125.1 GCA_028706195.1 Eubacteriales bacterium | reverse complement strand
ATGTAGTAATCGAAGTTGAGATTTTGACACCTGAGCAAAGAGCGCCTCAAATTCCGGAAGACACTAAGGAGACATCACTCATTGCTCTCTACAAGGGCTATCTGCAGAACGAAACTGCAAACGAAGGTGACGTTGTTACAATCAAGACAGCCATTGGCCGTGAGGTAGAAGGTGTATTGACAACTCGCGATACTTCACCTACTCACACATACGGCAAGGTAGTTCCGGAGCTGTTGGAAGCACATAAGATGGTTCGCGATTTTGTATTTGAAGGAGAAGACAAGTAAATGACAGCAAAAGATATGTCCTATCAAGGCGTAATGGGCCGCAGCGACGAAATTGTATTAAACGCTGTAGGTATTGATTACGATAAATATGAACTGGAAGGTGTAGCCTTCGATTATGAAAAATTGATGGCTGATGTTAATTATTCCATAGAAGATGTCTGCAAAATTCTCAACGATATGGAAGTGGGCAACACTCCTTTGATCGAGCTCAAGAATATTACAAAGCTGGCAGCAAAGATCGGCGGCCCCGGTAAGGGCGCACGCATCTATGTGAAGGACGAAGCTTCACAGCCGTCAGGCAGTTATAAAGCGCGCCGTGCAGCTCTCGCAGTTTATGAAGCGAAGAGATTGGGGTACAAAGGAGTTATCGCTGCAACCAGCGGAAACTTTGGCGCGGCAGTCGCTTGTATGGCAGCCAAATTGGGACTCAAGTGTATTATTGTCCAGGAGTGCTATGACAGCCGCATGGTCGGACAACCGGAGATTCTGGAGAAACAGCGTGCTTGTGAAGCTTTAGGCGCAGAAGTCGTTCAGCTGACAGTCGGCCCCGAACTTTTCTACGAGCATTTGCGTCTGCTGGAAAAAACCGGGTTCTACAATGCTTCGCTCTACGTACCGCAAGCAGTAACAGGTGTTGAGACATTAGGCTGGGAGATTGCCCACCAGTGCCGTGAGCGTTTCGGCAAAGATCCCGAATATGTTCTGATTACCAATGCCGGCGGCGGAAACCTGACCGGTACAGCCAGAGGTTTGAAGAAGGCCGGCGCTAAAGACACTAAAATCTACGCCGCCTCTGTTGATCTCTCCGGTTTACATATGGCCTCCGATAAAGACTTCAACCGTAAGTCCTTTACCACAGGTCATACCGGATTTGGTATTCCTTACGCGACACAGCCAGACAGAACTGACGTCCCTCGCAGTGCTGCTCGTCCTATGCGTTATATTGACGAATATCTAATCGTCACTCAGGGCGAAGTCTTCTATGCTACAGAAATGCTTGCTTCACTCGAAGGCCTCGAGAGAGGACCGGCCGGCAACACATCTCTGGCCGCAGCAATCGCACTTGCTTCAACACTGCCTGAGGACAATGTTATCGTTGTACAGGAAACAGAGTACACCGGCGCAGGCAAACATCCGATGCCCCAGTTGACTTTTGCCAGACAAAATGGCATTAAGATCTTCTTTGGCGATCCGGAAGACGAAGTTCCGGGCAAGAATATCATTCTGCCGTCGGATCCGACCAAGATCAAACTGCGCTACAGCGATATGAAGCGTCTGCGTCTGTCTACACTCAAGCGTATTGCCACTGAGGACAGAGAGTATTCCGATGTTGAGCTGCAGTACATGGCGGATGAATTAAACCGTAATGTCGATCAGGTAAAAGAACTGCTCGCTGAACTGAAATAGTTATTTTTTGCAAAAGGGAAGTTGCCTGGGGAATTCCCCGGGCTTCTTCCTATCTAAGGACTAATTGTTCATAAGAAAACAAGGAGGAACAAATGGCAGAAAGAAAAAGTTTTGAGGAACGTCGCCAACATCTTGCCAAAATGTCAGATGAAGATCTCTTCCAGTATTTCTGGGAGCTGACAGACAAAGTTGTTGAGCCGATGGTCCAGGAAGGTCGCGAAAACACAACTCCCGCAGTTGAGCGCAGCATCCTGTTGCGCATGGGCTTCTCCAGTCTGGAAGCTGCCCCAATTGTTAATGGAGTTATGGAGCGTGGTCTGATGGGTAAAGGATGCGGTAACATTATTTGGCGTCTCAGCAAAAAGCTGGATATGCCCTACCGTGAAGTAGGCGTTGGTCTGGCCGAGGGCAAGTACTGGGATGAAGTAGCAGGTTTGTTTGCGGAGGTGGCACAATGAGTAACGAAAAAGGAAAAGTAGTGCCAGCAAGAGAGACCAATATCAAACTTGATCCGGAGAAGAAAATTGACCTCAGAGAGATCCTCGACGGATTGGAAAATTATCATACTCCCCGCCGTCCCTGGCATTGGCGTGAAAACAGAAATGTTGAGCGGAAGATTGGCGATTTCGTCTATCAGGAAACATCCGAACCTCTGAAGAATTCCGTGCCTCTTCCGGGCAGCCGCGGTTTTGGCTATATTGACCCTCAGCCTGATTGCGTAATCACAACTGAAATTGCTTCCGGCCGCTTTGAAGATGATATCAGACGTATGCGTATGGCTGCATGGCAAGGCGCAGATCATATTATGGTCATCAGAACAGCCGGCCAGTCCCATATTGACTCTCTGCTCGAAGGAACAACCCAGGGCATCGGCGGTATCGCAGTAACACGTAAACAGTGCCGCGCTACCAGAAGAGCCTTGGACCTCATCGAAGATGAAGTCGGCCGTCCCATTAATTTCCACTCTTACGTATCAGGAGTAGCTGGCCCTGATATTGCTGTAATGTTTGTTGAAGAGGGAGTCTCCGGTGTTCACCAGGATCCTCAGTACAACGTGCTTTATCGCAATATCAATATGCGCCGCAGCTTCATTGACGCATGTGAGAGCAAGAAGATTTTGGCTTATGGCGGCATGGTGCAGATTGATGGTGCGCATAACGCTAATGCGACCGCTATGGAAGCATGGAAAGTTATGCCTGAACTGATGGTTCAGCATGCGATTAATACCAGATTCTCAGAAAAGTGCGGAATCCTGGCTGAGAATATCGCCTTGTCCAGTGTGCCTCCTACAGCGCCGCCTGCACCCTGTATGCGCCTTGACCTGCCTTATGCAGTAGCTTTGCGTGATTTCTTCCGTGATTATAAGATCCGCGCTCAGCAGAATACCAAGTACATGGAGTCTGAAACTCGCGAAGCGACGGTCACGCATACACTGAATATGATGATCTCACGTCTTACTTCTGCGGACATTCAGTCCACAATCACTCCGGATGAAGGCCGTAACGTGCCTTGGCATTACTTCAATGTCAATGCTGTAAATACTGCACGCCAAGCCCTGAACGGTATGGACGGCCTGCGTACGATGGTTGATATTAATCGTGAAGGGCCTCTGGGCGACACTGTCAGAGAGCTAAAAGAGAGAGCTATCCTCTTCATGGAAGAGATCCTCGAAGTTGGCGGATATTATGATGCAGTTGAAAAGGGATTCTTTGTTGACTCTGCTGAATATCCTGAACGCAATAATGATGGTATCGCACGTGAACTGGACGGCGGTATCGGTGTTGGCGCAGTCTACAAGAGAGATGAGGACTACTTCGCTCCTGTCAGCGCTCACTTTGGTTACAATAATGTACCGGCTGAGTTTGATAAGCCGGAAGATGCAATCGGTGGCGATACCTTCTCGGATCCTTCTAAGATTCAGTTTATCGACGAGCTGGATGAAAGCGATAATGTCAATGTCAGGCTGGATGAACTCTCCAAATATGATGAGCATCCTAATCTGATCCGTCCGGAAGTTGAGTTCCGTTCAGATGGCGTTATCGTTCTTACTCTCCTGCTTCCTACTGATGAGCGCCGGGCTGAGTATGCCGCTATCGCTCTTGGTGAGAAGCTCGGTCTCAAGGATTGTACGGTTATCCACAAGCAGGTTATGCATCCTTCCGAAGGCACGTATATTGAGATGAAGGGCATAGTAGACTTTGATATTGATCTTGATACTCTGGTTATTCCTGAGAAGATCGAGACTTTGTCAGAAAAAGAGATCCGTGCAGATATCCATGACAAGCCGATGACTATTGTAGCAGGCACAGTAGGAGAAGATGAACACTCCGTTGGCCTCAAGGAGATTCTTGATATTAAGCATGGCGGAATCGAAGGCTTTGGCATTAAGTACCATTATCTGGGCACTTCTGTTCCGATTGAGAAACTGGTTGCCGCCGCTATCGAAACA
>JAQWBU010000124.1 GCA_028706195.1 Eubacteriales bacterium | reverse complement strand
ACAGAAATCTTAGAACTTATTGAGAAAGATCCGCTGCTGAGCCAAAGGGAAATTGCTGAAATTCTCGGCATAACCAGATCTTCTGTCGCTGTCCATATAAGCAACTTAATGAAGAAGGGCCTCATTGTAGGTAAAGGATATATCACCAACAGTAAGTCTTATGCGACTGTTTTGGGTGGTGTAAATATTGATATTCAGGGATTCCCCTATCAAAAACTGGTTCAGGCAGATTCAAATCCCGGCACAGTAAAAGTTTCTCTGGGAGGAGTGGGCAGAAACATAGCGGAGAATATGGCCAGGCTGGGAATAGCAGTCAAGCTGATCAGCGCAATCGGACAGGATATCTACGGTAAGAAAATTATTGATGAATGCAGAATGAACGGCATTGACTTATCGGATTCGCTTTATCTTGAGGGTGGAGCTACGTCTACTTATTTGTCAATTCTGGATGAAACCGGGGATATGGCACTGGCGATTGCGGCTATGGATATATTCGAACGCATATCAGTTGAATTTATCAAATCCAAAGGTCGGATAATTCAAAAATCACAAGTGGTGGTTATTGATACCAATATTCCACAGCAGATAATTGAGCTTCTCTTAACCACATACAAAAATGTAGATTATTTTCTCGACACCGTATCAACGACCAAGGCTAAGAAAGTCAAACATCTGATCGGATATTTTCATACAATTAAACCCAACAGACTCGAGGCTGAAATTTTATCCGGCAGAGAAATAAACGATCGGGAAGATCTGATAAGTGTCAGTGAATACTTTCTCGAGCAGGGAGTCAAAAACGTTTTTATCAGCCTGGGTAAAGACGGGGTGTTCTATAACAACGGTCACGACCGTGGCTTTGCTCAGGGTTCCACAATAGAAGTTGTCAACGCGACCGGTGGTGGTGATGCGTTTGTGGCTGCATTGGCTTATGCTTACATCAAGAAGCTCGATATTGATGAAAGTGCCAGAATGGGCATTGCAGCTTCCATGCTGGCCATAAGTCATGAGAATACTATCAATCCAAACATGTCAGTAGATAATTTAAAACTATATATGGAGGATGTACAAAATGTTAAGTAAGTACTTAGATGTCAGGGAAGATGTGCTGGCAGCAATTGAAAAAGGTGAAGCTGTCGTCGCTCTCGAATCGACAATTATTTCCCACGGTATGCCTTATCCTCAAAATGTTGAAACCGCTCTCCAATGTGAAAAGTTAATTTCCGACAGGGGGGCCGTTCCGGCAACGATCGGCATTATCAAGGGCCGCCTGAAAGTGGGTCTGACCGTGGAAGAGATTGAGTACATGGGAAAAGAAGCCGGTATCGTCAAAGTGTCCAGGCGTGACCTGCCCTTTGTAGTGGCCAGAGAAGGCGATGGCGCAACCACTGTAGCAGCTACGATGATCATAGCTGCACTGGCCGGTATCAAAGTTTTTGCCACCGGCGGTATTGGAGGCGTACATAGAGGTGCGCAGGAGACTTTCGATATCTCTGCTGACCTGCAGGAACTGGCCAACACCAATGTCGCAGTTGTCTGCGCCGGAGCCAAATCCATTCTCGACATTGCCTTAACTCTGGAGTATCTGGAAACCCACGGAGTACCTGTTGTCGGATACCGGACCGACGAGTTTCCTGCCTTCTATACCCGCAAATCTGGATACGGAGTGGATTATAGAGTCGACTCCGCTGAGGAATTGGCTCAGGCCATCAAGTCAAAATGGGAGTTGAATCTTAAAGGCGGCGTAGTCGTGGCTAATCCGATCCCGGAAAAAGATGAACTGGATTATGATCTGATCAACAAGGCAATTGATGAAGCGATTCTAGAAGCTGAAGAAAAAGGCATCAAAGGAAAAGAAACGACTCCGTTCCTGCTGGCTAAAGTAAAGGATATCACCGAAGGGGAAAGCCTGACAGCCAATATCGAGCTAGTTTATAACAACTCGCGTGTGGCTGCAGATCTGGCGGTTGCACTGGCCAGACTCAAGTAAAACAGACAAAAATCACATCATCTCTCAGCCATGTCAGTGACATGGCTTTTTTATGTTTTTCATAAAACTCTTCTTAATCTGTTAGTATTTGGATTATGACTTTTGCAAAGGAGAATTGACAGTGAGAGAAAGTAATCTGAACAGAGAAGAAGCACTTGAGCTTTTGAAGAAATATAATCAGGAAGAATTCCACATTCGCCATGCGCTGACAGTTGAAGCTGTGCTGCGTTATTTCGCCGAAGAATATGCCGCGGAAGAACTTGAGTATTGGGGTATGGTCGGTTTGCTGCATGACATTGATTTCGAGCAGTGGCCGGATGAACATTGTTCCAAGGCGCCAGAATTATTGCGTGAGGCAGGAGTGGGCGAGGACATGATCCGTTCTATTGTAAGCCACGCCTACGGTATTTGCTCTGACGTCGAACCTCAGGAGCAGATGGAAAAGATTCTTTTCGCGGCGGATGAACTTAGCGGTCTGATGGGAGCCGCAGTGCTGATGCGTCCCTCCAAAAGTTTTCAGGATATGAAAGTATCCAGTGTTAAGAAAAAGTTCAAAGATAAGCGCTTTGCAGCCGGCTGTTCACGTGAGACTATCAGCGAGGGTGCTGAACGTCTTGGCTGGACTTTAGATGAACTCCTTGAGAAAACGCTGGCTGCGATGAAGGCGACGGAACAATGGATTGAGTCTGAAGTCGCTCAGCATTCATGACAGGGATAGGAACGGTAGTAAATACCCTGGCAATTGTGGCCGGGGGCGGATTGGGACTTTTGCTCAAACACGGCATCAGTGAGCGATTTAAGGAAATTCTCCTTCAGGCCCTTGGTGTCTCAACCATGTTTATTGGAATTTCCGGAGCTCTGCGCGGGATCTTTGTTGTGGAAGGCGCGTTGCTTGATACGAGAAACACTCTTCTGATGATAATTTGCCTGGTACTTGGAGCACTTATCGGTGAAGGAATCAATATCGACCGTTGGATGCAGCGACTGGGGAATTTCCTCAAGGATAAAGTTCGTACTTCCGATGAAGACAGTAAGTTTACAGAAGGTTTTGTAACGACCACCATAATCGTGTGTACCGGAGCTATGGCCATCGTCGGATCGTTTCAGGATGCGCTCTTAGGTGACCCTGCCATGTTGTTCGCCAAGTCAGCTCTCGACGGTGTTATTGCGGTGATTTTAGCTTCAACTTTTGGAATTGGAGTACTCTTTGCCGCCATTCCCTTGCTGATCTATCAGGGTAGCTTAACTTTGCTGGCAAACTGGATCAAACCAATTTTAAGTGATTTGATGCTGTTCAACATTGCTTTCATCGGATCGCTCCTGGTATTTCTAATCGGCGTCAACATGCTCTTTGGTAAACGCATTCGCATCGCAAACTTTTTGCCCGCGATTGTCTTAGCTGCAGTTCTGCCCCTGATCTTTAATTTGTCGTAAGTTGAGGAATTTATTTGATGGATAAGTTTTCCGCTATCAAATGTCGCTTTGAGGCGCACTCTGATAAAGAAAAGGCAGCGGGTATGGCTCGCTATATGCGTGATCAATTTATTTTCTACGGACTTCAGGCAGCTGCGCGCCGGGCTCAATACCAGGATGTTCTGAGGGCCGAGAAGAAACAAGGAGAGATTGACTGGGATTTCCTTAATCTTTGCTATGCAGACGAGCATCGCGAATTTCAGTATCTGGCTGTTGATTACCTTAGTGAACTAAAGCATGTACTGAGATATGCTGACGTAAGCAAGTTGAAAGGATATATTCAAACAAAATCCTGGTGGGACACGGTAGACGGTCTGGATCAAATTGCAGGCAGCATAGGTCTGCATGATGGGCGGATCGATACGCTGATGCTGGAGTGGTCACTGGATGAAGATTTCTGGCTGCGCCGGGTTGCGATAAATCATCAGCGGGATCGAAAAGAAAAGACCGATACTGAGCTTCTGGCCCAGATTATTTGCAACAATCTGGGAAGTGATGAGTTTTTCATTAATAAAGCCATTGGTTGGAGTCTGCGCGAGTACTCAAAAACTGATCCCGATTGGGTGCGCGATTTTATCAATCAAAATAGGGAGCAGATGGCCAAGTTGAGTATCAGAGAAGGCTCCAAGTACATATAGAGAAAGCTGAAATTTAAAAGTGCCGGCAGCTGCCGGCACTTTTATTATTAATCTGTATTAGGCTAACAAAG
>JAQWBU010000022.1 GCA_028706195.1 Eubacteriales bacterium | reverse complement strand
TGCTCTGTGCGGAGAGTGAGTTCAACAACTGGTCATGCATTTGACCTGAATCGTTGGACATAATTGTGGCTTCAGCTACATACTTGTCGCTTTGCTCGTTGAAGGCCTCAATCAGGGCATCCAATGCCGGTGTTGAGTCAGCCTGTACAGCAAAGTTGATGGTGGTTTTTTCTCCAGCCGGTTCGCTTGTTCCCGGTTCAGATCCCGGGGGTTCTGTTTCTACCGGTTCGCTGGGGGCACAAGCTGCTAGCAGCAAAATTACTGACAACAGCAGTGCTAAAGCGATACTCATTCTTTTTTTCATGTTATCCTCCTTATTTTGTGCTAATCGAAAGCTGTTATCAGAAGTGCCGTCTGATTTCAAACTTCGACCCTTAGCACAGTGCATCAAGCTTCTAAGGCTTTCTGCCGGAGCAAGGAGCAAAGGCAGTAGCCTTTTCCGAACATTAAATAAATCACATTGCACTAGTTTTGATTATATCATACAAAAAATTTGAACATTTTGACCATGTGATTTATTAATACGGATTGATAACAATCTATTCATGAAACTATTAAGTCGCAGTATTGGATGTTACAGGCCCGCTTAGCAGGTTGGGAATCATCTTCTTTAGAAAGACAGGCATGATCAGAAAATCAGCTTTATGATATTCTATGATCTATAAAGTAATCGAAGATTCAATAGTATCGGAGGCGAAGATGAAAGAAGCATATTATCTGCAGCAGCTGGAGGACGAGCTGGTCATTGCGCTTGGTTGCACTGAACCTATAGCTGTAGCCTATGCCGCGTCATTAGCGCGAAGAGAAGCAGGTTATGATGCGATAGAAAAGTTAGTTGTTTCCGCTAGCCCTAACATTTACAAAAACGCCATGGGCGTTTATATCCCCGGTACTGAGGAAAAGGGCGTAGCCATGGCTGCGGCTATGGGAGCAATAGCCGGAGATCCCGATCGCTGTCTGGAAGTATTGGAGAAGCTTGAAAATAAGGATATTGAAACAGCTCGCGATTTAATTGATGATCAGAAAGTAATACTCGAGCTTTCGGAACCGGAACCTACGCTTTACATTAAGGTCTTAGTCGAAACTGCTTCTCATAGCGGATCTGCGGTAATAGCATATAAACATGATTTGATACTTGAACTAAGTCAGGATAACGAGCTCGTGTTTCAGAATGACATGCAAATTACACAGGAACTGGAAGAGACCCTGGTAGACGATGATATCAGCAATATCTGGGATTTTGTCCAGGCGGTGGATTTGACAAAACTGGGAAAAATCAGACAGGCTTTAGACCTGAATATGAAAATAGCCGATGCCGGTCTTGAAGAAAAATACGGTCTGGAGGTTGGCTCATCGATCAGAGAACAGATATCCAATATGTCTTTGTCCGATTACTGCGCTTCGCGTACTGCCGCAGCTGCTGATGCCCGCATGGCAGGAGCCATCTATCCGGTAATGGGCAATTCAGGTAGTGGCAATCAGGGCTTAACAGCAACAGTATCGGTTGCAGCAGCTGCTGAGTATCTTGACAGTGATGAAGAAGCGTTACTGCGTGCCGTTACACTGAGTCATTTGCTGGCCATACATGTGAAAAAGGCCTTTGGCCGTCTCTCGCCACTTTGCGGGGCGGTGCCCGCGGCTATTGGTGCTTCCGGAGGGATTGTCAGCTTGCTGGGAGGCGGGGTGGAGGAAGTAATCGCCGCTGCTCAAAATATGTTCGGCACCCTTACCGGCATGATTTGTGACGGAGCAAAAGCCGGCTGCGCTCTAAAAGTATCAATCTGTATTTATGCTGCAGTACAAGCAGCCGCGGTAGCTATGCAAGGCAATTCCATCAAGGAGTCCGATGGCATGATAGGTTCCGATGTCGAGGAAAGCATGAAAAATGTTAATCATATTAGCAAAGCGGGCCTGGTTGATCTTGATAGCACCCTGCTGGAAATAATGATGAACAAAAGCCGGAAACAAGATGTTGAAACAAATTAATAATTAAGATATACTTCTAAGAGTCGCGCTCCAGATGCGTGAGCTTCACTTGCAAGCGCGGGTGTAGTTCAATGGCAGAACATCAGCTTCCCAAGCTGAATACGGGGGTTCGATTCCCCTCACCCGCTCCAGAAGCGGTACGTTAGAATAAATGCCTTCTTAGCTCAGTAGGTAGAGCGCATCCATGGTAAGGATGAGGTCAAGGGTTCAATTCCCTTAGAAGGCTCCAGGAACCCTTGTAACGTTGTAGTTGCAAGGGTTTTTCTTTTAAGTGATACTAATAAGGGCTTATGATATCCGGATAAAAGAACAGAGGTAAGTATGCAAAGATCCTATAGTTATGATTTTTTCAAAACCAGTGCAGATTATGTTCTGGCCAGAAGCGGATACACAGTGGATCTGGCTCTTATCTTAGGGTCTTCATTAGGTTCCTTAGCGGAAGAGATCGTAAATCCCATTGTGATAGACTACGCGGATATCCCGAATTTCCTGCAGACAACAGTAGATTCACATGCCGGTAAATTGATTCTCGGTGACTTGAGTGGCAAAAAAGTTGCTTGCATGTCAGGCAGGTTTCATTATTACGAAGGCTATGATTTTGAACAACTGGTTATACCTGTTCGGTTCTGCCATCTCCTGGGAGCAAAAACTGTCATCCTTACCAATGCGGCCGGAGCCGTAAACACTTCATTTAAAATCGGCGACATCATGCTGATCGAGGATCATATAAAGTTAATAGGTGGCAGCCCCTTAAGGGGGAAAAACATTAATGAGTTCGGACCCAGATTCTTTGATGTGTCGGATATGTACAGCAGAGAATTGAGGGATACAGCCAAAAAATGTGCTGCGAGGATCAACATGAAATTAAGGGAAGGCGTCTATTTTTATATGCCTGGCCCGCAGTTTGAATCTCCAGCGGAGATCAGAGCGATCAGAACTTTAGGCGGGGATGCAGTCGGAATGTCCACTGTCACCGAAGCCATCACTGCAGCGCACTGTGGTATGAAAGTTCTTGGCTTATCTTTGATGACTAACATGGCGGCAGGTGTACTTGATCAGGCCTTAACTGTCGAGGAAGTGGATGCCACTGCCGCTCTGACATCAGAGAAGTTCAAAGAGCTGATCAGGGAAATAGTTCAGGAGATAGCGTAATAGTCATGAGACTTACGACCGTCTCTTCAAGAGAAATTCAGCATCCCTGATGTTGGCGCCGGCCAGCTCCAGGCGTTCGTCCGTGGACATTTCATCTTCAAGATCGTTGATCAGCACCTGACTGCCATGAAGAGATTTGCTGCGCCAATTAACAGCGTGGACGAATTCCTCAGTCTCTTTCCAAAGATATGGAGTGGGCAGAAAGCCGGCGGCGAAAATTTTGTAAAACCCTTCTGCCGAATACAGGTCAGGATAGCTTTTCTCCAGAAAATCAATCAGCTTTTTGGAACTCTGATACAGCTTGCGTTCGCGACCTGTGGCTTCTTCGTTTTTGTTCATATCATCAATCAGACCGCGCCTTTTAGCCCGGCGGTATTCTTTCAGAGTGTGAAGCGTAATCTTGATGCTTTCATCAATTACATCAGGAGTTGCCAGATGGGATGCTTCGGAATAGCTCACTACATGCAAAAGCTCTGGGCTGGAGTCGTTGTGGGCTTCGATATCATCCATGAGACAGCTGACAGCTGCCAGTTGAATTTTCGCTTTGTAGGGGTCGGCGACGAAATATTCCAAGCCGGCACGGGGCTGCAAGAGAACTTTGAAATTCTCATCTTCCAATGATCGCACTAAAGTCAGCATGGCTCTTGATTTAGCCAGATCCTGCACGCCCCAGGTGCTGCCCGGGGTGTTCAGCATGTTTTGTAAAACAAAAGTCTTAATCCCGAGTTTCTTAAGCAGCTTGGCTGCGAGGTAAGCTGAGACAATATAAGTGACATCATCCGCTCCGCGGAAGGAGAAATGGTGGGACACATTTGCCTCAAAGGGCTTGCCTGTTGCTGCAACATAACGGATGGCAAGTATCTGTTCCTTCAGACTTGTATAAAGATCATAGGGACCTCTGCCGTCAAGGAGATTGAACCACCACAGGGACATGGCGTGCCAGGAAATATTGATGGTTTCTTCGTACATCTGTGCTAATTCGCTGATATTTTTGGTGCCGGCGTAAGTGCGCATCAAAAGGGGCCTGCCAGCTTCATATATTTGGATGAACTCATCTGGTGAGTTGATGGGCACTCCGCCGCCATTGATTTTGCCATGCCAGTTCTCGCCGAAATTTGATTGCGTGAGCTGAGATGTTCCTAAGGATAATATATCGAGGAAACCGCTGGCGGCAAGCTGTTGCGACCAGTTGGCGCACTCCTTAATAGCTTCAGACCTTTTTTGATCAGAGGAATATGGACCGACATGTGCCCTGACTAGTGGTCTCTTGCCCAACTCACCAGCTCTGACGGCTTGCAGACGTTTCAAGACAGTGTCCTGCCTGCTGCCAAATCCGGGGTAAGCGTAAGTAGCCGGGCTTTCGAGGTAATTATATTCTCCTTTATCAATTATCTCTTTAGCAAAGCTCTCGCGCACATCGTCGTATTGGCTGACCTCCAGCATCTCGACAGGGATTCTTTCACTGGGGACACCCATGGCGAGCAGGGTTTCACGCGCTGACTCGCCGCCTTGAAAGCAGCTGACGAGATCTGCAAATTCCTTTTTGATCGCTTTGCAGGATTCCGGTAATCCGCCAAAAAACAGAGCGTCAATTGGACCACCCTGCGTCGAGAGCATTTGATTCTTCTTTAATTCTTCAACAAAATAACCGAAGATTCGCACAGCGTCAGATTTGTCCAGACGATAAGTTATACCAATCTTGCTAATTTCGTTATGGCTGATCCAGTCGATTATTTCCTTGCGCGCTCTTTCATCGGTGATGTGTGAAAGAGCCAGCTCAATCTGTCCATCAGCGCGTACAACCTCATATCCGCAATCCTGTAAGAGGGAAGCGGCTGACTGTATGCCTATGGTATGTGCATCGTGAGCTGTTTTTAAAAAAGCGTAAACCGCTGAAGAATTAGCTGATCTCATGGGCGCCCCTTTCTGAGAGAACAGGAAAAAATTTCTCTAAGTTGAAATCTCTTAAATTGCGTCCCGTTTCACGGAAATCTACCTCCAATAAAGTGGAGGCCAGATCAACAATGAGGCTTGTATGTTTCATGTCAATGCCCAGGTATTTACCTATGGCCTCGAGTGGGACTAAGCCGCAAGGGACATCTTCAAAAATATAACGGTGTTCCAGCGTTTCCGGGGCATCAATAGCTTCATAAGCGGGGGTGTCGCGAATCCTTTCGAAGAGAGTGTCACCTTCAGAATGATAACTGCGGTTGAGCCATTCCATTGTGCTTATGACCTCGCAACCCAAAGCCTTAGAGATTTCAACCCGCTCATGATCGATTTTCTCCAGAAATTTTGCAATGCGCGGTGATATACCATCCCAATAGTGTTTGAAGCCAAATTCAGGACTTTCAGTCCAGCCGCTGTTCAACAAGAGTGGTGCACAATGAAGGATCATACCGATATTACCTATTGAAGTTTGGATAACCGACTTAGCAGGGCTGAAGTGATCGCGGATACAATCAGGAAGATTTGATAAGACTTCCTGGCTCTGATTGGGTTCCAGAGTTGCAAGGTAGACTGAATCTTTAATTGCGATTATATGCACGCTATTTGCAGTATAACGGCGGGCAGTATGAATGACAGTCTGGGTTTCCGAAATACTTGCTTGCAGGGAATTATTATGCAGATTGAAATAGTGTTGAAATTCAATAGCTCCAAAAGTCCTGCCGGGACTCAGGATAATGGGCGCTTCCTTTTTTAGATTCTTGCCTATCAGAATGGCCAGCTCTTTATGCGCAAATGCCGGTGTCATGATTATTATCAAGTCAGTGTCTTCTAAGGCGACAGCGACATCACTTGTCGCGCAGGCGATGGAAGCATTATTCTGGATCACGCCTGAACAGCGGATCGATTTACTTTCCTGCAACAAGTCAACGGTCTTCTGATTGTGATCGTAGATATAAACTTCATTGCCGGCCAGGGCCAAATGGGCAGCCATAGCTAAACCGGTGTTGCCTGCTCCAATAATCGTTGTTTTCATAAAGACCTCCCGAAATAAGCGATAAGATAAAATGAAATTACAAAATATAGATGTAGTAAATTGTACAATTAATATATTAAGTGTTTGTGACATTCGCTATGACAATTGCTACGGATATCCCGATCAATTTCATGCAAAAAAATTGATAGTTATTAGTTTAGCAAAAACTTGCATAATTTCGAGGGGGTGTATTTGCACTCCCTCGTTTCTGTATATGATTATAGTTCTTAAGTAATAATCTTTCAAGATTTGTCTTCGCCGGTCCTGGAATAAAAGAAAATATCATCAGTACAAAGGAGAGAGTTCAGTTGCTTATTGACAAGATTGGTCGTTTTGTTAGGCAGGAGCTTTGGGTATAATGCTCCTAAGTGATATCATTTTTAAAACGATACAAAGTTCTAAGGGGGACACAAAGGTGAATATGACAATAGAAATGCAGTTCGATGAGGAAATGCTGGATTACATCCAGGACTTGCAGCTTAAAACAGTGACCTTTGGCGGTTATGATCGTGAAGATGTCTATGCGCAAATCAGAGCATTAATAAATAAGGCCAGAGAAGTATGCAGCTCACTGACGGAGAGCGCCGTTAATGAGGCAGAACAGAGCATAATCAGAAATCTGGGATCACAGAGTGTTCTCGATTCGTCTCTTACTCAGGATGGTTTTATGACGGAGGATTATTCCGGCGATAACACAAGAGAAGAAGAGATGAGAGTCGCGGAGTCAACGATCGAGGCGCTGCAAAGAGAGCTTCAGGCAGTTGAAGCAGAAGCTCAGGACGCGAGATCCCGCGAACAGAATGCGGTTAAGGCACTTAATCAGGAAAAGCTGGATTATCAGAGGAAATTGCAGGATCTGCAAAATGAATTGAAAGAACTGCAGCAGAAAAACGAAGAACTGCAGAAACAAAAAACAGAAGAAGAACAGCGTAAGGAGACAATGGATCAGGCTTCTGCCATTCTGCGCGAGGCCAGACTTGAGGGTGCGCGATTGATTGACGATGCCCGCGCCAAGATCGATCAGGAAATTCTCTTAGGCCGCGCTCTCAGCAAAGAGGAAGAAAGTAAGGCCAAGAAGGATATCGCTGTTTTATCAGAGGAATTGGATGAGCTGGTCAAAGCTTGTCAGAAAAACCGGGAGTATCTCAGACAAAGCAAGTCATTACTCAACGATGTGCTGAAATTTGCTGAAACAGGCGAAGATATTGCGGCATCTGCCTTAGAGCGCAGCGATAATGAAGCCGTGAATGCGATATTAGATAGACATGAAGAAAACCCGGAAACGGTCGATGAGTGGCAAGAGGAGGATGAATATTGGCAGGAAGAGCTTCATCACGATGAGCTGACCGGCGAAGAACAGCAGACGGAAGATGTCTGGCATCCGGA
This sequence comes from Eubacteriales bacterium, assembly GCA_028706195.1. Lineage (GTDB taxonomy): Bacteria > Bacillota > Clostridia > Saccharofermentanales > DTU023 > DTU032. The sequence continues at coordinate 10,130 of JAQWBU010000022.1, read as the reverse complement.
AAGTGAATGGCAACCCAACGACGTAATACATTCAGAGGAAGATCGCAAGACAGAAGAAGACATTTTGGAAGGCCTGTCCTACGAAGAAGGTGAGCAAACCGAGGATTAAATATCAGCTGAGCGTTTTAGGGGACGATAATAGAAGAAATCAGGACTATTGATGAATCTGCTTGAAAGGGACCAACGCCGAGTATTCAGGCGCGATTGCCTGATCGCATTTGCTCTGCCATTATTGATTTTCTATATCTCATATGCTTTCTATGGGCTGTTTCCTTTTGGGAACCGACATCTCTTAACGATTGACCTCTATCATCAGTACGCGCCGTTTTTGGTGGATTATAGCCGTAAATTGCGCTCATTTGAGTCCCTCTTCTTTTCCTGGTCAGGTGGTCTTGGCAGCAGTTTTTATCCGCTGTTCACGTATTATCTGGCAAGCCCGATAAACCTGATAATGTTAATATTCCCCAGAGCTTATGTTTCAGAGGCTGTATTATTTATCACACTGGTGAAGATTGGTCTGATGGGTGCCAGCTTCCACTGTCTTCTGAACTTCGGCTTCCGCAAAAGAGACCGCAGCAGTATCATCTTCGCTTCCTTCTATGCTTTATCGAATTTTGTGCTGGCCTATAGCTGGAACATTATGTGGCTCGATACGCTGATCATGTTCCCCCTGGCAGTGCTGGGACTCATCCGTTTAGTTCGCTTCGGTGAGCGCAGGCTATACCTGATCAGTCTGGCCCTGATGCTGATGTTTAATTATTACACGGCCTTCTTCGCCTGTGTTTTCATTGCTCTCTACGCAGTGGTGCTTTTGGCTCGTTATATGAGCAAAAAATCCTGGCACATTTTCTTCAATAAACTGGGTCAGATAGTAGGCCTTTCGCTGCTGGCTGCTTTGCTGGCAGCAGTGGTCCTGCTGCCGACAATTAGAGCTTTGTCGATTACTTCGGCCGCGGGAGATGCTTTCCCGGGCTGGGGAGTCTTCTCCGACAGCATGTTTGACCATCTGGGTCAGTTGGAGATTTTGCGCGAACCTAACGTTATGTCAGGTTTGCCCAATATTTATGTCGGTTTGCTGCCACTTTTGCTGCTGCCCTATTTTTTTCTCAGTAAACGCATAAACAGGAAAAACAAGATCGCGCATTTCGCCCTGATTGCATTTCTTTTTATCAGTTTTTACAGCGCTATTTTGGATTTTTCATGGCATGGATTCCATTACCCAAATTCGCTTGATTACCGTTATGCATTTGTGCTGGTGCTGCTGCTTCTGATGATGGCGTATCAGGCACTGCCGGAAGTGCGTAAACGCGGACTCGCGCCCGCAGTGGGAATGGCGGCAATAATTCTCAGCTTTGTTTTGCTGCGCGAGTGGAATCAAGCACAGGAAGGTGCCGGTAAATGGCGTGTTCTGGCGACTTTGCTCTTGCTGGGGCTATATATCGTTGTCTTAAGTCGCCGCTTGTCTGAGCGTATCCGTCCTCGCAGGCAGCAGTTTATCAGGCTGGGTACCACAGCCCTGGTTTTTGTAATGCTGCTTGAGCTTTTGATCAATGTTACCGGCGGTGTTTACGATTTGCAGAAGCGTTACCCTCTGGGAGATCGCATTCACTATACGGACAATGCCTGTGCGCGTGAAATCAGCAGCAAGATTGAGGAAATAAAGGGTGAAAGCGGGAATCCCTACACGCGTTTTGAAATATTGCCTGACACTACTGTTAACGATCCTATGCTTTTTTCCAGCAATGGTTTCAGCATCTTCGCCTCTACTTATCAGGAAGCTCCCATAGATTTTCTGGATGATCTGGGTTATCCGACCAATGGTGTGAACAGCTTCCAATATAAGGAATCAAGTATTCTGATGGACAGTATTATGGGAATTGAATATCTCTTCCGACCTTGGGATACGATTATCCGGGAAGATCTGCGCAGCGAGGTCGAAGGTGGCACTAATTACAAACTCTATCGTAATGATTATGTGCTGCCCTTTGGCTTCTTTGTTTCGCGCACAGCTACGGATATTAATATGGAGGAGTTGCCGGAGTCACCCTTTGCTGTGCAGGAACGTATGAATAATTTGATGGGTGCCGAGGAGCAGGTTTATGAAAGTTTGCGCCTCCTGCCTTGGATCACTGAAGGAGCTTATGTAGAGGAACGTGGGTTTGCCGGAGATCGCTTTTATGCGCAAAGCAATGATTCCGACTGGGCTTTCATCTATGCTATCGCGCCGGAAAGCGCATCTTACTATCTGGCCTGGGACGATATAAACGCAGGGATTAAAAATGTGAACGGTTTTCTGCGGGAAGGTACAGAATTTTTCCACGTCGGCGGAAAAACAAACGGCATGATTGAATTGGGTCATGTCGAGGCTGGTGATACCATACACTTTCGGGTTAATATTGGCAAAAACGGACAGACGGACGGAGAGTTCAATGCCTACCTAGTCAAGTTGAATCAGCCTGTTTTCGAAGAAAGTATCAAGAGATATAAATCAGCAGCTTTGGAAAATCCGGAGCAGGGCTCACGCTCCTTCAGCGGTACCGTTCGGGCTCCCGAGCAAGGTTTTGTATTCATACCTACATTTTCTCATCCCGGCTGGAAGGTCAAAGTTGACAACGAGACGGTAGAGGTCGAGGCGATACGTGGTAGCTTCATGCTGATACCTGTTTCTGAAGGTGAACATCGAATTGAGGCCAAGTTTACTCCGCCGGGCTTTTACACTGGCCTGCTCATCTCGATATTTGCTGCGATAGTCTGTCTTCTCTATTTGTTGTGGAGAAAGAAGAAGTTTCCTTTTGCAACATCTGTCACGCCTGAATCGCGCCTGATGACTAATAATGAGAAAGAAGCAGCTGAGGCAACGGCAGAAGAAGATGAATTTTCGCATAAAATGCGTAAAGCGCAGATTCAGAAAGACGATGAGTAACGATTGGAGGATACGATGGAAAAGCTATATCATATTCAACTGGACGATTCACATGGAGCCCGATACGCGATTATGCCAGGCGACCCCGGAAGGGTTGAACTCATAGCTAAATTGCTCGATGAGCCCAGGTTCTTAGCAGAGAACAGAGAATACACAAGTTGGATTGGCTCGCTTGAGGGCGAGAATGTACTGGTATGTTCTCATGGCATTGGTGGTCCATCAACAGCCATAGCAGTGGAGGAACTTTATCAGACTGGTGTCAGAAACTTCATCCGCGTCGGCACTTGCGGCGGTATGGGTCTGGAAGTAGCCGGAGGTGATCTGGTGATAGCGACGGCAGCGATTCGCATGGAGGGTACTTCGCGTGAATACGTTCCGATCGAGTTCCCGGCTGTAGCCAACTGGGACCTGACAGCTTCCCTGGTGGAAGAAGTTGAATACAGAACCTATCCCTATCATAAGGGAGTGGTACAGTGCAAAGATTCATTCTTCGGACAACACGATCCTGATCGCATGCCTGTTGGCTATGAGCTGAAGAATAAATGGGATGCCTGGCTCAAAGCCAAGACCCTGGCATCGGAGATGGAGAGCGCGACGCTGTTCATAGTAGCTCAGGTGTTGGGTGCCCGGGCTGCTTGCATACTGACTACAATCTGGAATCAGGAACGAATCAAACAAGGTCTTGATGATGAAGAAACTCACAGCAGCGGTCGTGCCATAAAAGTTGCCATAGAGGCAGTGCGCAGGGATATCCTGAAATAGCGCTAGGATATCGGAGCAGTTTTATATCGTTTTGTATAATTTGACTAAAATAAATATAGTATTTATTATTAATGATGGTCATATTATGACCGGCATAGAATGAGAGAGGTACGATATGAAACGTTCAGTATTAATACATGGTGATTTATTATATGCCGCTACACCACAAAAACTCTCACTGCATCCCGATTCCTGGATGCTTTTGGAGTCGGGGAAGGTTGAAGGTATTTATTCAGAAAAGCCTGAAGTGGCTGACTGTGAGGTCAGAGATTACGGCAAACAGCTGATCATCCCTGTTTTTGCGGATATTCACATACACTCGGTTCAATATGGGCAGCGTGGTTTAGGCATGAATGCAGAGCTTCTGCCCTGGCTCAGCAAGTACACCTTCAAAGAAGAAGCGCGTTTTGAGGATCTGGATTACGGTAAGAAAGTCTTCCCGCTCCTTCTGAATGAGTTGTGGTCACTGGGCTCCTTTAACCTCTGCACTTTCTCCAGCATGCATCTGGAATCAAGCCTCATGCTGATGGATATGTATGAAAAAGCTGGTTTCCGCGCTTATGTCGGTAAGGTAAACATGGACTGCTGCGATGAACCCAGATTGAAAGAGGAATGTGATATTTCCTTCGCTGACACCAAGGAGTGGTTGGAAAAAAGTAAACACTTAAAGAATGTAAAACCGATCATTACACCTCGTTTTGCGCCTTCCTGTACCGAAGCTCTTTTATATCATCTGGGTGATTTAGTGCAGGAACACGATTTGCCGGTACAAACTCATCTGAATGAAAACAAAGGTGAGATTGATTGGGTGCAGGAATTATTCCCGGATTCAAAAAATTACTATGACGTCTACCGCACGCATAATCTGACACCCAAACGCAAGACTGTTCTGGCTCACTGTGTCCATAATTCTGAGGACGAACTGCAAGCGATGCTTGAGGATGAAGTATTTGTCGCACACTGTCCTGCCTCCAATATAAACCTTTCCAGTGGCATCATGCCTTTGAGAGAGATGTTGGATGCCGGATTCAATATCGGTCTGGGATCAGATATTGGCGCCGGCGACAGGCTCTTTATGGGAACTGCCGCGGTCGATGCAATACGTTCATCAAAGATTTATAGCATGCAAAGTGAAGGCGAAGTTGAAGCAGTCAATTATGTTGAGGCTTTTTATCTGGCTACTGCCGGAGGCGGAGCTTTCTTCGGTGACTGCGGTAGTTTCGCGCCGGGCAGCACAGCTGATTATCTGGTTATTGACGATAAATGCTGGCCGGCTACTGAACGCATCAGTCTGGAAGAAAGGTTACAACAGTTCCTCTACCTCGGCGGAGCTGAGCAAATAACTGAACGCTGCATGCGCGGCGAAGTTGTGGAAAAACCGTTCCCGGACATCTGCTGAGACAGCTAATGTCTTCCGGCTAAGCGATTGTTTGAATAAGAAAACAAAAATACTCCCCGTCAGCCAAGTTGCTACTGGCGGGGAGTATTTCGTGTATTTAACGACAATGTAGCTAGCTGATTTAACGCGCTAGCACCCTTCCCGGCCGAACACCTGTGTGAACGCCTTTTTCGACTGTCATTTCACCGTTAACGAAGACGTATTCAATTCCGCGCGGGTACTGTTGCGGCTCTTCTAAAGTAGCGCAGTCATTTACAGTTTCCGGATCCAGCAAAACTATATCCGCGAAATAGCCTTCACGCAGGAAGCCTCGCTGTGGGAGGCGAAATACTTCGGCCGCTTTGCCGGACATTTTATATACTGCGCTTTCCCAGGAAAGCAAGCCTTCCTCTCGTACGTATTTGCCCAGGAAGCGCGGGAAAGAACCGTAAGTTCTGGGATGGGGATGAGCGCTGAACAAACCGTCAGTACACAGGTTCATCTCCGGGCGTTGCATGAGACGCTTGACGTGCTCTTCACTGCCAAATCTGGTAATAATGCTGACGTAGCCTCTTTCCGAATAAATCAGATCCATAGCCACGGTGTAGGGATCTGACTGTCGCAATTCAGCGATTTCATCCAGGCTCCTGCCTACTACATCGCAATTCTCCGGAGATTCCACGCTGCTAATCAACATATTGTCAGTTCCGGTGCTGCGGCAAAAACCCGTCCAGCCGGGAAGACCATGTTGCATATCATTTTTCATACGTGCTCTCAGTTCGTCTGACTCCAGACGCGCCAGCATCTTGTCAGCTCCGCCTTCTACTGCCCAGGGAGGCAAAACCACCGTTAAAGTTGTACTGCCGAAGGGATAGGGATACTGATCAAAAGAAATGTTCAGGCCTTCACTTTTTGCTGCGTCGAGCAGCTCCATCATCCGATCAAATTTGTGAAAATTCTGCTTACCGGCCACTTTGAAATGTGAAATATGTCCGCTGCATCCGCTTTTGCGGCAGATTTTCATGACTTCTTCGATCGCTTCGATTATTTCGTTGGCTTCACTACGCAGGTGTATGGAAAATACTCCGTCAAACTTGGGAAGTACAGTGCAAAGTTCTGTTAATTCCTCGGTATTAGCGTAGATCGCAGGGATATAATCGAGACCTGTGGTGAGCCCGAAGCTTCCGTTTAGCATGTCTTTATGCAAAAGCTTCTTCATGTACCCCATTTGCTTCGACGTGGGGGTGTTGGGATCATATCCCATTGCGCACAGGCGCAAATTGCCATGGGGAGCCATGACGCACAAATTCACAGCCGGCTTCGCTTGTCGTAGAGCTTCACGGTAATTCTCCAAAGTGCCAAAATGCCAATCGAGCTTATCACTGTCACCGTCTATACCGCTCAGGTATTTGCGCCAGCTTTCAATATGCTCTTCGGGCAGGGGCGCCACTGCTGTTCCATCCTGTCCGATAAATTCACAAGTGATACCTTGAAGGCTTTTGGGCAGCAGGCAGGGATCATCAAAAACCATCACATCGGAATGGGCGTGCGTGTCGATGAAACCGGGAGTTGCGTAGAGACCGCTGCCGTCAATGATAAGTTCGAAATTTTCGGAGGTCGGCTTTTGTTTCCCGCCTTCATCGATCAGTGCAATTTTATCGCCTTCTATAACGATATCAGCCGAATATTTCTCTCTTTTGCCCCCACCATCTATCAGACTTGCGTTTTTTATCAGTGTGCTCACGTTTATAATCCTCTCAATTCAATTGTCGCTTTTCGTTTAAAGTTTCAGCAGGTTTTCGGCAATATTGCGATATACTTCTGCTGCCTTTTGTAGCTGACTGATCTCTATGAATTCATCATCCATATGACACTGCGTTTCTTTGGAGGGTCCAAAGCCGTAGACTGTAAGGCCTGCTTCGCCGCCGTAATGGCTGCCATTGGTGCAGAAGTTGTAAACACCCTTGGAACGTGGTAATCCGGCGTTCTCCATAGCGTCCAGAATCGCAGTACTCTCCGCTGAGTCAGGATCAGATTTCCAGGCGGGGAAGAAGCGCTCAGCACTAATGGTTTCGCCGGTATAACAGAGAGCAGAGCTCTCGACCAGGCTGGCTGTGGCTTTGAATTCAGGAATCCTGAGATTTAGCTGATCTATAAGTTGATTAATTGAAGCCAGAATGCTGTCAGCGCTGTCTGTGGTCAGTGTGCGCACATCGTAGGTGGCAAAGCAGCGAGCCGGAACGACTGATGCTCCGGGGTATGGTTCTGAACATATATCTACCAGTTCCATAATGGACGGTCCTAAATCCGGATCATTACCCAGCTTTATTTTAGCAATTTCGGGAATTAGTTCCGCCATGTGATAGACGGCGTTAATTCCCTTAGAAGGGTTGGAAGAGTGACAGGGCTTGCCGAAGGTTTCGGTACGGACTTCCATACGTCCGCGCTGGCCATAATTCAGTTTCAAGTCTGTGGTCTCACAGATAATAACGTAGTCAGGTTTATATTTTTGCGAAATCTCACGCGCGGCTACGCCCTCAAAACATTCCTCATGAACTACTCCGCTGATCAATATTTTACCGGCAAAATTCCGGCCTTTTTCCTGAATGAATTGAGCGACTCCACTGATCGCTGCCGCTAAAGGTCCCTTCATATCGCTGCTGCCGCGACCGTAAACTTTGCCGTCCTCAATCTGTCCGCCAAAAGGATCTTTTGTCCAATCCTGAGGCTTAGGGATATCAACCGTGTCAATGTGGGAATCGAAGAGCAGTGTTTTGCCGGGACGTTCACCTCGAAATACTCCGACGATGCTACCGTAGCGATCAATATTGATTTCGTCGAAGCCCAGCTGAACAAATAATTTATGTAAAAAGTCAACGATGGCTTCTTCCTCTCCTGACACACTTCGAATCTGTACTAATTGTGAGCACAGATCTTCCACATTCACATGCATTTACTTACCTCCAAAAATATTTTAATCAGCAGGCTCAAATTAAATAAAAATCAACCAGTGATAGCGAGCCTGCTTTTTCAAGATCTACTAAATCTTATCACTTTCATTCCAATACGGTAGAGATACGCCTTGATTGCTATTCGTTTGTGGCGATACTGTGAAAAATACCGAAGATTTAGGCATAGAAGCCTCCTGCCTCACTCTGGAAAATTGTTCTATGCTAAACTTACTTGTGTAAATTGCGATCTGATTTGTCGTCAGAATTTATCCATTTAAACATTTTCTTTATCAGACAGAGGAAGGATTGAGTTAATGAACGAACAAAATTATCCAACACCGGCAGAAGAAAAGTCTAATGTTGAGAATATGGAAGATCTTCTGCCGTCAGAGGATAGCAAGATTACTGATACCAAGACCGAAGCTGACACAGATAGATTTGTAATTCCTGAAGAAAAGGCCACAGAAACAAAGACGGTGTTTCAGACAAATCCGCAAGCACCGCCACGTTATCAAAGCACTGCTTCTAATATGTACCGGCAGCCTCCAAGAGGGCAGGACAATAATCGTGTCTATTACCAGCAACAGGTCACGCCGGCTTACGAAAATCAAAATGAGACTGAGATCAGAACGAGATCCCGCAGCATGCCCGGGACAATAGGTTTCGGTTTTGCGGCATCACTCTTGTCTCTTTTTCTTATACCTTTCTTCCACGACTTTTTCCCGATCTTCCTGAATGCTTACTCAGACCCGATTACCTATGATCGTGAAACATATCTGATGTATTTTGTATTGGTTCTGATTTACGGAGGAGTGAGCGCCATGTTAGCCGTATTCGGCTTGATTTTCGCTCCGTTGGGTATGAACAGATCTAAACGCTTCGATCTGGAGGGTCGCGCTCTCGGCTCGGCAACAATTTTGATTTCAATAGTATCCCTGATACTGCTCGTAGTCAGTATCGTCTCGTCGCTTTTGATTCACGAAATGTTATAATATGAGCAAGACTAAAAGAAAATCACCTACATGGAAAGTAAAATACAAAACATATGGAAATTATTATAGGAAAAACTTATTATCAGGCGCCCCCGATTTATAATCTGCGGGATTTACTCGTAGAGGGTCAAAACAAATTCAAAGACCGGGTCAGCGTCTCATACCGTGAAAAGGCCAGCGATGAGAACCTGGTCACAAAGACATACGATGAGCTTTATCGCGATGTAGTTCGTATGCAGCACTCCCTGAGCAAGATCGCAGAACCCGGAAGCAGAATAGCTGTCATTGGCAAAAACAGCTACCAGTGGATGCTTAGCTATCTTGCAGTTGCTTCGGGTTTCGGTACTATTGTGCCGCTGGATCGTTTATTGCAGGATGAGGAACTTGGCCCCATGCTGGAACGCAGCAAGGCTTCTGTTGTGGTATACGACTCATCTTTTCACGAATTGATGCAATCCTTGAAAAAAGAAAATGCAGCAATCACGCACACTATTTTTATGGAAAGTGAGCAATTAACAACAGAGCAAGAAGCTGAAATCAGAAACGAACATAGGGACGATGCATCATTTTACTTTGCTGATGATTTTCTGGCTATCTCGGACTGTGAGGAAGCCTTGGAAACCGAATCTGCAGACAGCTTGCTCTGGGAAGCTCATCAGGTTGATGAGACCTGCGCCATTCTCTTCACATCCGGAACCAGCTCTTCAGCTAAAGCCGTTATGTTGTCAGAGAAAAATATCTGTTCGAACGTGCGCTCCCTTCTCGGTTCGGTTTATTTCGACGATAATATCAGCGCTCTTTCGATACTGCCGCTTCATCATACGTTCGAAAACACCTGCGGTTTTCTGAGTATGCTGGCGCTCGGCGCGCGCATAGATATCTGTGATGGCCTGCGCTATGTGCAAAAAAATCTGAAGGAACACCAGACTTATATCTTCATCGCAGTTCCCGCTCTTTTGACCGGAATGAAACGCGCTATAGAAAACCAGGCCAAAAAGAAAGGTCAGGATCGTAAATTACGATTGGGATTACGTCTGGCCCGGGCTTTGCGCTTTATTGGTATCGATCGTCGCAGAGCGATTTTTATAGATGTTCTGGCAGAACTGGGTGGGAAACTTCAGGTT
>JAQWBU010000123.1 GCA_028706195.1 Eubacteriales bacterium | reverse complement strand
TCACTTCACTGGAGCTGGCGGCGCCGCTGATCGCGTCAACTTCTGCACTGTTGTTCAGGATGATGTCATCGATAATCGCTTCTGCGACTTTGCCTCTGCCCTGTCGGTGCGGCAGAATATCGATGGTGCTGATCTCCCCATTTTCGACAGTTACTGACAACTCAACTTTAACCAGACCGGCAGATTCTTCACCATAGTAAACGCCGTCTTCTAATTCAGAGATATTTAAACCGGAATAATTCTTTTCGCTGAGCTCATTTGTGCGCACACCTGTCAGCATAAAAGCAACAAATACCAACACGACCAGCAGGAAGACTGCCATGGCCGCCGACAGAATAAGGTACTTCTTTTTTTCCACTCACATCTCCCGCAAAAACAATACTAACCACGCACACGATTCAGATATACTTCAGAGAACTCGCTTCAGAGTGTCGTACTAATAACGTCCCAGTATCTCCAGAAAGCAATCAAAAAAGCGGCAGTGATCTATCCCCAGTACCACATCTACAGAGCGATCAGCGAACTTATAATCACTGAAAACATCTGAAACCGTCTTCCCGCGCGTAAGTTTACCTCTAAGCTCAATCTTGACACCGGTTGCCGCCGAACGAAATAAATCCGGATAAACCAGATAAAGGAAAGTACAGGGATCATGCATTGCGACAAAATCAAGGTCAAATAGTTTTTTGGCCCAAGTAAGAGTCTGGCGCATGGAATTAGCCAGGAAGGTGCCCTGTTCATTTACACTGTGAATTTTCTCAATGGCATTCTCATCCAAAGCGGCCTGCATAGTAACATCCAGGCCCAGCATCGAGATGTTCAGACCGGCACTGAACACGATGTCAGCAGCTTCCGGATCAAAATGAATATTGAACTCTGCAGACGGTGTTGTATTACCATAGGATACAGCCCCGCCCATCAGGACCACACGCTTGATCTTTTCCTTCAGGTCAGGATACTTCAACAAGGCGATTGCCAGATTAGTGAGCGGCCCAATCATGACCAGTATCAGCTCACCTGCATACTCGCAGGCCGCCTCGTAGATGGCATCCCAGGCCGGCAGGGTTTCATGCTTCGCAGCTGAAACAGGCAGTGTTTGCCCGCCTAAGCCGTTCTTGCCATGGATCTCGCGCGCAAAATGTGGTTCTGCCATCAGCGGTCTTGCCGCGCCCTTATGTACCGGCACGTTGAGCCCGGTATACGCGACCAGATTGCGCGCATTATCGTAGGTATAGTGAAGCTCGACATTTCCTGCACAGGCGGAAACACCCAAAATTTCAAACTCCGGCATTTTTGCCGCCAAAATAATCGCGGCAGCATCATCAACTCCAGGGTCGGCATCAAGCCAAACTTTCATTCGCTTCATTCTCCCACCTCCCCGTATGACTCCAATGCCACACACAGCAAATCGATGAATTTTTCACGGTCAATGTCCAGCACCACATTCATGTTTTGATCCTGGCCCCAGACGTCGTAACGGTCAGCCACAGTCGCTGCGCGACAATAGTCCCCGGCTAACTCAACGTCAACATAGCAGCGCGTCTTCGTCAGAATCTCCGGATTTGTCAATGCGATCACCGCCACCGCATCATGAACCGGCGCGCCCGCGTAACCCTTTTCCTTATGAAAAAGATAGAAAAAGTCGAGCCACTCGGCCACGATGCGAGCGACAGGGTTATCAATCCTGCGCATGCGCTCTATGTCTGCGGGTTTGACCAGCGCCTGTTCCGTCACATCCAGACCGCACATAGTCAGCGGCAGGCCGGAGTGAAAAACTACGTACGCCGCTTCCGGGTCAACCAGAATGTTAAACTCCGCCGCCGGCGTCCAGTTACCGTAAGCAAGACCGCCGCCCATAAAGCAGATATGAGCAATTTTCTCTTTCAGTTCGGGATATGTCAGCAAAAGTAGTGCCACATTAGTCAAAGGCCCGGTAGGCACAATTGTCACCGGCTCCTTCGCCTCCCGCAGGATCTTCGCCATCAGGTCAACTGCATTAAGCTCATGCAGATCGACTTTCGGATCGGGCAAATCAGGTCCATCCAGGCCTGATTCACCGTGGACAGAGGGGGCATCGATGTGTTCCGTGAACAGAGGCTTTGAGGCGCCCTGAGCCAGCGTCACATCACTTCCCAGCAAGGTCCAGATTTTCCTGCTGTTCAATGTTGTCTTGTCCAGTGAAACATTGCCGGCTACTGTTGTAACAGCAAGAATTTCAAGCCGGGGGGACGACGCTGCCAAAGTCCAGGCTATGGCATCGTCGTGACCGGGGTCTCCGTCCAGAATAACGGGGATCTTTCTCATTAGCATATCTACTCCCAATCAGAAGTACTGATCTGCCTGCGACGGCGTTCTGCTTTGCGCTTGGAGCTCCATACGAAGACAACCAGACCAATAATAGTAAACAGATAAGGAATCGCAGCGACCAGGAAAGACGAAACTCCCTGTATACCTGACACACGTGTTTCCAGTGCCTGGGCGAAACCGAATATTAGCGAGCTGAACATAGCCCCGATCGGCTGACCACGACCCATTGCCTCTGCGGCCAAAGCGATGAAACCACGTCCGGCAATCATACCTACGTTCCAGCTCTGAGAGTAATACATGGACATGAAGGCGCCACCGAGACCGGCTAAGGCACCTGACATGATCAAAGCGGTATACTGAATACGTATGACGGAAATTCCGACGGACCGCGCCGCATCACTGTTTTCACCTACTGCGCGAATATTCAGACCTGTGGAAGTACGATTCAACATGAAGCGCACAACAAAAACCAGAATAAAGGCCAGATAAGTCAACACTGCGTGACCGGAGAAGATCGGCCCCAGAATCGGGATGTCCTTCAATAAGGGAATATTAACCGTGGGGATCAGAATGTTGGGCGAACTAAGCGAGCTGGTATTACCGCGCAAGCCTGTAAACATGTAGAGCAGAAATATTGTGCCACCGCCGCCAAGCAGGTTAATGGCAATACCGGTCAATATAATATTGGTGCGCAGGCGCAGGGCAAAAAAGCCCATCATCAGGCCCAGAAGCATTCCGACCACAACCGCTCCCAGAACCCCTAAGAGCCAGCTTTGTGTCCAGAAACTGATCAGGGTTCCGAACAGAGCGGAGATACTCATCATACCGTCAAGACCGATATTTGTTGCACCCGCCTTTTCGGCGATGACAGCACCCAGAGCCGCAAAGAGAATAGGAGCAGTGATCCTGAAGATTGCAAAAACAAAGTCCGTATTAAATACTGTACTTAGAAAATTTGACATTTATTTACCCTCCTGCACTCTCTCAGCTTCCAGTTCCGCCAGCTCATCTCTGGTATTCTTAACCACTAATTTCTGGCGCGTACCGGACAGGAATTGTTCAGCGGCGAAGAAGAGGAAGATCGAAGCCTGGATGATAGCAATCATTTCAGCCGGTATGTCACTATGGGTAGACATCAGTTGGCATCCTCTGTCCAGATAGGCGAGGAAAAAGGCCGCGAACGGAACAAAGGCCGGATTGTTACGGGCCAGAATCGCTATCGTTATACCCGTCCAGCCATATCCCGGCAACTCTTTCCAAAGAAAAGTATTGTAGCGACCCAAAACTTCAATCGCGCCGCCCATGCCGGCGAGAAAGCCGCCGATAAACTGCGCGAGAAGCAGAGTGGACATCACATTCATTCCTGAATACTTGGCAAAATTCGGATTAATACCTATCATGCGGATCTGGTAGCCCCAGCGCGTGCGGTACATGAAGATGCTGATTATTACGACAAATAGCAGAGCAACTATAAAACCATATGTCAAACGCGATCCACCGGGTACCATAGAGGGTATTTTTACTGATTCCAGGAAGGGAAATGTTTGTGTCGCGCCTTTAGAGCGGTCAGCAAAAACGTTGTTCAGGAAATGCATGATGACATACATAACGACGTAATTAAGCATGAGAGAAGAAACCATCTCGCTGGCGCCGACTTTAACACGCAAAATAGCCGGTATTAAAGTAATCAAGCCACCAAGTAATGCGCCTATTAACACAGCTACGAGAGGATGTACACCGGCCGGCATCGGCCAGTAAATGCCAATCAGGGCGCCGACAAAACCGCCAGCCATGACCGCACCTTCTCCGCCCAGGTTGAACATATCAGCAGAGAACATGACACAGACTCCAAGACCTGTAAACATCGTGGGAATCATCAGGGCAAGAATCTGATAGAGGGATTGCACATTGAAGGCAGCAGTCTCACCGCGAAAAT
>JAQWBU010000122.1 GCA_028706195.1 Eubacteriales bacterium | reverse complement strand
GCCATGTGGATACCTCCATCTGTGATTACGCTTTTTCACCGCACAAAAAAAAAGACTCGTGCGACTGACAAGCATAAGAATACTAGCACTGACACTCTCAGCTGTCAACATAAGTTACAAAATAGACAGCGTTCTAAAGTCGGATGCGAAACTGATTTCTCGCAGCTTTGCGAATAATCCAGCTTCGCCGAATTGCATCAGTTCGAGTCGGGATCGGATAATGTGCGCCTCTTGCGCAACTCAGCATTCACTTCCGCCAAAGGTATTTCCCGCGCCGCCAGAAGAACAATCAAGTGATAGATCAGGTCAGCACTCTGCATGATCATATCACTGTTGCTTCTATTTTTGGTCGCTATTATTAAATCCAGAGTTTGCTCACCCAGACGAGTCAGAATTTTATCCACACCTTTGTTTAACAAATAATTCGTATAAGAACCCGGAACCGGATTCAGAGCGCGCTCTATAACAACGTCGTAGAGCTCATCAGAGATAAGTTCCAAATTATCGTCCATCATATTTCCTCCACAATCTGTATTAATTCTCTTGACATTATATCAATCTTCATTTATATTTATGCTTAATCAGAACATATTCATACGTTTCTGCTTCTTATCCCACACAAGCGATCGGACCCCCTCCCGGTCGCTTGTACTTTTTTTGAGATTTCTTTCTGATAATACTGTGATTAACGAAACTGCAATATTGCACTGGAAACAAAATCGGATCAGACGAGTATACGGGGAACCCGTGCTGTTATACCGGTAAAAAGCTCATAATCAATTGTCTCGGCCTTTTCAGCCTGAGCGGCGGCCGACAAAACCTGACCTTTATATTCGCCAAAAAATAGCGCTCTATCCCCAATCTGAACCTGCGGCAAATCCGTTACATCAACCAGACAGCAATCCATACAGACACGGCCGACAATGGGTGCCTCAACACCGTTTATGAGCCAGCTGCCACGATTGGATAATATACGCATAATTCCATCCGCATAACCGGCCTCGATCAACGCCAGACGGGTATCGCGTCTGGCGTGCCAGGTCTGAGAATAACTCACAGAGGTGCCGCGTGGCACATCCCGCAGCAAATAAACGCGGCTGAAGAGCGACATGACCGGGCGCAACTCCTGCCACAGCACAGGAGGTGGTGCCTGCCCTCCATAAAGGACAATGCCTGCGCGAACCAGGTCCAAAGCAAAATCCGGATTAGTCAGGGCATTGCTTGCTGCCAGATGCCGGATCAGTTTCCTGCCGCTTCTTTCCTGAAAAATTGACAGAAAGTTCTTAAACAAGGCCAGCTGATGCGCACTATATTCCGGATCGGCTGCCCCCGAAGCCAGATGGCTGAAAACACCTTCCAGATTCAATTTCGGTGCTGCTTCAATCGACATGGCTGCTTTTACAGATTGCTCCAGATTATCTCCAGTGGTGGCAAGACCCAGACGGGCCATTCCCGTGTCAAGCTTCAGGTGCAGACGCAGAACCCCGTCACTTTGCGCCGCCATCAGCGCGTAGGGCTCAATGTACGATTCGTCCATCAAAGTGACGATTAAATTGTAGTGTTTCAGTTCCGGTACATAGCGGGGATCAACGGATGACAAAATCAGAATATCGCCTTTAATGCCGATGTCGCGAAGCTCAATCGCTTCTTCCAGTGTCGCCACAGAAAAAAAAGCTAGTCCGGCTTCATTTTCGAGAATCGGCGCGACCAGTTCGGCCTTATGACCATAGGCATCCGCCTTGACCACTGCTGCGATTTGAACCTCAGGAATTAGCTGCGACCTGACAACGGCCACATTGTTAAGCAGGGCCGAACGGGATATCTCAGCCCAGACCCTGCATTGGTCATTGCTTGTATCTCTTTTTCTAAAAGCCACGGTGATCCCTCCGCGTTAGTGTTAAGCTAACCTTTTCTCTACGTAGGGCGAAATAAAGGCTCGGGTCAGAGCACCGTAATCTAAGCTGAAGTCCAGTGTATCACCAACATCCAGATCATTGACGTAATGCGTAACATCACAGATCATGTGGTCACTGGAGGCTCCCAGAAAATCAACATTACGATCCCGGGGTGTCAGAGTTTCACAACTTGTGTCCTGTCTGCCCACGCCCAAAATAGCCCTCTTCATGAGACCCTTGTCTTCAAAGGTCGGCACTTCGCCGAAAGCGTTGACGCCCAGTTTACCTGTAGGAACAGACTCTTTGTCGCGGCATTCAATGATCTGCGCCCGCAAAGTGAAAACATCCGTGTAAAGATCACCCACCCTGTTGCCATATGACGTTTCGCGCCCCAGGATAAAGGCTTCGCCGATGCGCAGATGATTAATACCCGGAGGCATTTTGCCACTTTCCAACATGTAGATGGAACCGGAATTACCACCGGACACAATCGGCAAGTCTATGTCGAAACGAGCTCGTAGATAATCCGCTATCTGCACCAGCTGCACCATCTGTTCTTCCTCAGGAATTACTCCGCCGTAGCAGTTGAAGTTCGCGCCGACACCCGCCAGCCAGAGACCCCTCAGAGCGAGCACTCTCCTGGCAGCAGCTTCAATCTCATCCGGCATGAAGCCTTCACGCAGATCCCCCATTTCAACCATCAGAATGACGCCGTGTATTTTATCCTGACTCAAAGCCGCGTCAGACAAGGCTTCCAGTGTGGCAATTTCGGAATTCAGGCTGAGATCCGCATAACGCACGGCCTCACTCACCTCGGACAGCATCGGTATGCGCACCAGCATGTGAGATTTTCCCACGTCATGGATTCTCCGCAAATTTTGCCAGCGTGAATCGCCGAAATTATCCACTCCGGCCAAATACATTTCCTCAACTGTTTCGCGATGAGCGCAGAAACATTTAGTGATGAAGTGAATCTGAATACCAGCCCGCTCAGCTTTTGCCATCAGGCTTTTTACGTTGTGTTTCAACTTGACACGGTCAATAAGAATCTCCGGATAGTGCATAGTCTCCCCCTATTGTGAGCCGAATTTAATCTCAGCAGAATTTAGAAAAATTTTCAGAGCTTCTGCGGGGTAACGGCTGGCCATCACGCCCAGAGAAGCCATAATATAATTATGGTCTATGATAACACGTGCATCCGCGGCCGGGTACAATTTATCCGCCGGCGCTGCTGCCAGAACCCGACGCAGCAGATCCTCGGGATGCTCCAGATGTGTGAGAGCGCCTCCGGTCAGAATAATCGTGGAGACCTGCGTCAGATCCTTGCCTTTGACCATTTTATTCCGTCCCTGAGATGTATATGATTCAAAAATGCGTCCGGCATGACGATCCAGAGCCAGAACCAGACAGGTTTCTGTCAGCGCCTCCAGAAGCTGCCAGTCGGCTTCCGATTGCGGCTGTTCCGCCAGTGAGTCCAGGGCCTCCAGCGCAGCCTGACTCTGCTTTCGACGTAAATTCTCCGTCATCTCAGAAAAGACCAGATGTCGATTGATGAAAACGCCGAGATCACCTTCAACTGTCCGCTTGGCAAAAGGTTCAGGCGCTAAGGATATTTTCTGCATGGCCTCACTGCCGTGCGTTACCGAATGCACATCAGTGGTGGCTCCGCCGACATCGATCACCAGCAAATCGCCCACTTCCTCGTAAAGCAATTCCGCCATAGCCATCACCGCCCCCGGAGTGGGCATAATTTTGCCGCTGACCTGCTCATGAATATGCGCCATGCCCGGAGCTTCAATGATATGTTTCTCAAAAATCTTCTGAATAATTGCGCGGGCCGGTTCGATATTGAGCCGGTCAATTTCCGGATAGACATTTTCACTCAGATAAAGCTCAACCCCATACTCCTGAGCTAGTTGTTGAATCTCGTGCTGATTCTCACAGTTACCGGCATAGAGAAAAGGAGTATTTCGTATCCTCTCCGCTAACTTTGTAAAATTATAGATGGCAGTGTCGCGCTCGCCGAAGTCGACTCCGCCTGCCACCATGATGATGCGCGGATCAATTTTTGCTATCTCTTCGAGGTCGGAACGCCGAAGTTTCCCGGCTGTAACCAATCGCATGACTGCGCCCGATCCCAAAGCAGCTTCACGCGCAGCCCGAACAGTCATGTCGCGGACCAGACCGTGAACTGTCATGGAGAGACCACCAGCTGCGGAGCTGGTGGCGAAAGACTGGCGCGCGCTCAGCGTTTCTACATTAAGTTTTTTGGCCAGAGAGGCTTTGGCCTGATCAAGACCCAGTCTGACATCCCCGGTCTGAACGGAGGTGCATACTTTGGTGCCTGGCACCAAAGTATGCACAGGAACAGTT
>JAQWBU010000121.1 GCA_028706195.1 Eubacteriales bacterium | reverse complement strand
GATGATGAAATAATCGTACTTGAAGTTATGCAGCACATCGGGAACAACACGGTGCGCTGCATTTCCATGCATCCCACGGACGGCTTGAAGCGAGGGACCGAAGCCAGAGATACCGGAGCCCCCATTTCTGTACCTGTTGGTGAGAAAGTGCTGGGGCGTATGGTGAATATACTCGGAAAGCCGATTGACAATAAGGACGCAATTGAGGCTGAAGAATATTGGCCCATTCACAGAGATCCACCGGCTCTCATCGATCAGATGGCTCAACCTGAAATGCTGGAGACAGGCATCAAAGCTATTGATTTGCTCTGCCCTTTCCCCAGAGGGGGCAAAATAGGATTATTTGGTGGAGCCGGAGTCGGCAAGACGGTTTTGATTATGGAACTGATAAACGGCATTGCCAAAGAGCACGGCGGTTATTCGGTGTTTGCCGGTGTAGGCGAACGCACGCGTGAAGGCAATGATCTTTATTACGACATGCAGGATTCAGGTGTCATCGATAAAACTGCGCTGGTCTTCGGGCAGATGAATGAACCTCCCGGAGTCAGAATGAGGGTTGGCCTGACCGGTCTCACTATGGCGGAATATTTCCGTGACAGTATGCATCAGGATATTTTGCTTTTCATAGATAATATCTACCGCTTTGTTCAGGCAGGCTCAGAGGTATCTGCGCTCCTAGGGCGCACGCCAAGCGCAGTTGGTTATCAGCCGACTTTGGCTACAGAAATCGGGGCTTTGGAGGAGCGGATTACTTCGACCCGGACCGGTTCCATTACTTCCGTACAAGCAGTATATGTTCCGGCTGATGACCTTACAGATCCCGCTATAGCCACAACGTTCGCCCACCTTGATGCAGTAACGATTCTATCCAGATCCATCGTCGAGCAGGGAATTTATCCGGCTGTCGACCCTTTGGAGTCCTCCTCACGTATTTTGGAAGAAAGAATTGTCGGCCGTGAGCATTACCGCGTAGCCCAGGCTGTGCAGAATGTATTGCAACGCTATAAGGATTTACAGGATATTGTTGCGATTCTAGGTATGGATGAGTTGTCAGACGAAGACAAGCTGATTGTCAACCGCGCGAGGAAAATCCAGCGCTTTTTGTCTCAACCGTTCTTCGTCGCCGAGAAGTTTACAACAGTATCGGGAAAATATGTCACTGTCGAGGAAACTGTTCATGGCTTCAGAGAAATTCTGGAAGGCAAGCATGACGATATCCCGGAGGGGTTTTTCCTGAATGCGGGCAACATAGATGACGTAGTAGAAAGATACAGAAACGCCTAGACAAGCCTGGTTATAGAGAAAGCGAAGATTGATCGAAGTGGCTGAACAGAAGACAGATGCAAAGCAGAAGAAAAAACTGGCACTCACGATAATCACTCCTAGGGGAGTGAAGTTCGAAGAGGAAGCCGATATGCTTATCATGCGTGCTATCGATGGAGATCTAGGTGTTCTTCCAGGTCATGAGCGTCTTTCAACAGTCCTGGGAGACGGAGTTTTACGCATCCTCAATAACGGCAGTGAAAGTAAAATAGCTGTCTTCGGAGGGGTTGCTGAAATTCACGACAAATCTGTCAAGATTTATAGCACCATAGCTCAGCGTCCGGAAGAGATTGATCTGGAAAGGGCGGAAAGGGACCGGATGGCGGCGGAAGAAGCCATGTCGGAGAAGAAGGACTTCGCCAGTCTGAGACAAGTTCAGGCCATGCTGCGCAGGTCTTATATTCGTATTGAAGTTAACCTTCATATGGAAGACGTCGGCTATTTTGATGAAGTTGACAATGGCGATGCGGATGAATAAAGGATGCTCTAATGATAGAAAAACCTACAAAAGATGATTCCCGGCAAGAGCATATCTCTCAGGAAGCAGAATTTACCGAAAACTCAGTTAAGGAAAAGAAGTCTGAGCAAAGAAATGAATCTTCAAAACACAATGTGTGGAGTGGTATCGGTTATATTACTCAAATCGGGATTACTCTCGCCGTAACAGTTTTTATTGGTGTTTTAATCGGAAGAGTATTGGATGATTGGCTGGGTACGGAACCATGGCTATTGCTGCTCTTCTCGATTCTTGGTGCAGCGGCCGCGATTAAGCAATTATTTGACATGTCCAAGAGGAAACGATAGTGAGAGAAAAGAGAAATAGAGTAGTTATGGATTTGGCTAAAGAAGCAAAAAACATGATAAAGGCGGTCGTACTTATATCTCTATTGTGTATTTTGGGATCGATAATTTATTATCGCTCTCTGGAATTTCTGCCTTTCCTCTTCGGAACAGTTCTAGGTGCAGCCAGCAGTATTGCCAAAGTGTTCCTTCTGGATAGAACCGTTAAGAGGATTACTTCTATGGGTGCCCAAAAAGCAAATAACTATGCAGTTGCACAGCAGATGCTCAGACTTGTTCTGATCGTCGTAGTATTGCTGATCGGCGCTCTGGTTGAACAGGTAAGCCTCTGGGGTGTGATAGCCGGAGTCCTTGCCTATAATCTGGCGGTGTACTATGCGAGTTATAAGCTAGGCAAGCAAAAAGTTGATTTAAGTAAATAACAAGGGTGAACCATGATTAATGTAAAAAATCTGTGGATCGTAGAAATTGCAGGTATTGAAATTTGGATTACTGAAACAATTTTCAATACTTGGATTATCATGGGCATATTAATTGTTTTGGCAATTATTGCCCGCATAAAATTACGAAAGTTCAAAACAGTACCGTCAGGTGCTCAGAATATAATCGAGACGGTCGTTGAAAAATTTGATGATTTCGCTCTCGACGCTGTCGGCAAACAAAACGAGTCAATAATACCCTGGTTTTTCATGGTCTTTGTTTACATACTTTCATCCAGCCTTTTCAGCACATTCGGCTTGAGAGCTCCTACTGCAGACTGGGCGACGACTGCTGCGCTCGCACTGGGCACTTTTGTCATCATGATAAATATGGGTTTCAAAACACGTAAGGGAGGCTATTTGAAGAGTCTCTTCGAACCAAATCCAATATTCTTTCCTATTAATATAATTGGCGAATTGTCAAAACCCTTATCACTCAGTTTCAGGCTTTTTGGCAATATGTTGTCAGGAACGATCATCCTTACCCTCTATTACGCCTTAACGCCGTGGCTGGTGCAGATAGGAATTCCGGCTCTGTTTCACGCTTTCTTTGACGTATTGATAGGCTTTATTCAGACGTATATTTTTGTGATTGTCAGCTTGATGTATGTTCAACAGGCGACGACAGAATAGTAAGCCGGTCTTTTGGCCGCTGAAGACACAGTTCAATTTTAATCCGCTATAAATGCAAAAGGGTGCCCGCCTACCAGGCGGAACACCCTTTTTTAAGCTTACATCTGCGAATTACTCAGCAGTATGTATTGAAGATATGATTAGAAGAAAGGCGCAAATACCATTGCTACGATCGTCATCAATTTGATCAGAATATTAATTGACGGACCAGAGGTGTCTTTGAAAGGATCGCCTACAGTATCGCCAATGACAGCGGCCCGATGTGCTTCGCTTCCGGGACCTCCGATGTGGCCTTCTTCAATGTACTTCTTGGCGTTATCCCAGGCTCCGCCTGAGTTAGACAAGGTAATGGCAAGTACAACTCCGGTTACAAGTGCCCCGGCCAGCATGCCTCCCAGAGCAACGGGACCCAAGGTCAGACCCATTATTACAGGTCCCAGGACTGCCAATAAACCCGGAGCGATCATCTCGCGCAGAGCAGCGTTTGTACTGATCTCGATGCAGCGGTTATAATCCGGCAGCACTGTTCCCGCAATAATACCCGGCTCATTCTTAAATTGACGCCTCACTTCCTCAATCATCTGAAAGGCAGCCTTGCCCACAGAATTCATAGTCAGAGCTGAGAAAAGGAAGGGGAAGGCTCCTCCGACAAATAAACCTATGATGGCGTAAGGGTCCAGCAGGTTTATCGCTGATAATCCTGCTACCTGAGCATAGGACACAAATAATGCCAGAGCGGTTAAAGCGGCAGAACCAATGGCAAAACCTTTGCCGATTGCAGCTGTTGTATTGCCGACACTATCCAGTTTGTCTGTTATTTCGCGAACTTCATGCGGCAGGTCAGCCATCTGTGCAATACCGCCGGCGTTGTCGGCGATGGGGCCATAGGCATCTACCGCGATAGTCATACCGACAGTGGAAAGCATGCCGACTGCTGCCAAAGCTACTCCATAAAGACCTACTGCTTTGTAGGCAGCGAATGTAGCGGCGGCGATGAGCAGGATCGGAATGAAAGATGAGCCCATTCCCAGAGAG
>JAQWBU010000120.1 GCA_028706195.1 Eubacteriales bacterium | reverse complement strand
ACCAAAAGGCGTAAATTCAGCTGCCAAAATTCATAAGTCCTCACCATGTGACGTTTTATTCTTTTTGCGTTTAATTTCATTAGGACAATATCTCCTTCCAATTGTTCCGATATTTCAGACTCACGCTTAGAAATTAAGCTGAGTAATTTTTTAAATAAATTGAGTTTATCTAGACATACACAGAGTCATTTTAACACGTTAGTCAGAGCAAACGCGTAGTAAATGTGCTCTTTCCGCTTAGCCTTGACAATCCGCCAGTGATTTCGTATTATCAATTCAACATTTGAGCAAATATCGAAATGAAATAAAGCAAAATTGGAGGGACGTGTGTCACAGATAAACGAAACTGACTGCCGCTGTAATGTAGCAGAAATCAGAAAGCAAATGCCTCGAGATTCAGAAATGCAGCGTTTGGCCGACTTTTTCACTGTTATGGGAGACAGCACACGCGTACAGATCATCGCGGCTTTGCGCATTAGC
The DNA here is from genome assembly GCA_028706195.1 of Eubacteriales bacterium. Classification (GTDB taxonomy): domain Bacteria; phylum Bacillota; class Clostridia; order Saccharofermentanales; family DTU023; genus DTU032. The sequence continues at coordinate 3,827 of JAQWBU010000120.1, read as the reverse complement.
GAACTCTGTGTCAGCGACTTAGCCGGATTGCTGTCGCTGTCCGATTCTGCTATATCTCATCAGCTGCGTATCTTGCGACAAAGCAATTTGGTCAAATCACGTCGTGATGGAAAATTCATTTATTACAGCTTAGCCGATGATCACGTAGTCGAAATATACGACGTGGGTAAGGACCATATCAATGAATAATATGTTTTCGCTTAAAGGAGTTATAGGCATAAATGAGTAATAAGGTACTAAAAACTAATGATGAAAACCTGAACTGTGAAGACGGCTCTTGTGAAGAAAAACATCAGGAAAGAGACAGAATTGTCTTGACATCTTCTTGCGATGGCTCATCTTGCGCCTGCAGCCCTGATCATACCGAGGATAGAAGTGAAAGAGAAGAGAGAGTCAAAGTAGTCCTGCTTTTTATTTCTATAGCAGCTTTTGTCGTCGGACTGATAGCAAACTACGCCTACAATGCTGCAACAGTTTCCATTGTTTTCATGATTGCAGCCTGGCTCTTAGCCGGCTACGAAGTCATGATCAGTGCTGTGAAAAAGTTTTTTTCAGGTTTTCTTATGGATGAGGAGTTCCTCATGACGGTCGCCACCGTGGGGGCAGTCGCTTTAGGCGAATATCCGGAAGCGGCGCTGGTTATGATTCTCTATCAGATAGGTCAGCGTCTGGAACATTTCGCAGTCGGCAAATCGCAGCAATCCATTACTGATCTCCTTGATATAGCAGCTCCCTATGCCAACCTGGTTACTGAAGAAGGCGTCAAGCGCATCGATCCTGCAGACATTGAAGTCGGAGCTATTCTCGAAATTCATCCGGGAGAACTTATTCCAACTGACGGAGTTATTATAAGCGGTCTCAGCAGCCTCAACACTGCAGCCATAACCGGCGAGTCTTTGCCTCTGGAAGCGGGAGAAGGCAGCAGAGTTCTCAGCGGAAGCGTCAATGGGGACGGGCTTTTGCGCATGAGAGCAGAAACGATTTATGCCGAATCAACTGCCAGCCGTGTCATGGATATGGTTGAAGAAGCTTCTGCGCGTAAAGCACCCACTGAAACTCTCGTCAGACGTTTTTCCAAAATTTACACGCCCGTCGTAGTCTTGCTTGCTATTTTGATTTCCATCGCTCCGCCGTTGCTTTTCGACCAGAGCTTTTCCACCTGGATCTATCGCGGCCTCACTTTTCTCGTAGTTTCCTGTCCCTGCGCTTTCGTCATTTCCGTACCTCTCAGCTTTGTCTCCGGTATAGGTATGGCCTCACGCCACGGAGTATTGATCCGGGGAGGTACAGATCTGGAAAAGCTGTCCAAACTGAAAACGCTGGCTTTTGATAAGACCGGCACACTCACAGAGGGTAAGTTCAGTGTGATCGCGAGTCATGCTGAATTAGATGTAGATGAAGAAAAATTTATAGGCCTGACTGCTACTTTAGAGCAAAGTTTCACTCATCCGATCGCACAAAGTATTGTCTTATATGCTGAAGCACGCGGTCTTAAAATATCCTCCGAGGGGGTCAGCGACATTCTGGCTTTGCCTGGTCACGGTGTGCGCGGTGTAATCAACGAAGCTAATGGGCTTTCACTGCCGGTAAAATTACCGGCGACGGTTTATCTGGGCAATGCCGCTTTAATGAAAATGCTGGGACTGCATGAAAGCGCAGTGGCTGACGGTTGTGAAGGTCAGGCATGGACCATGAGTCACGTGGCCATCGTGCCGAACTTCAGAGATACCCGCACTTACGAAGAAATGCACAGCGGACTGCCAGCTGAGGACATCCGTTATCTGGGGCATATTGTCATCCGCGATGAGCTAAAAGCCGAAGCAGCCGGCACCATCTCAAGCTTGCGCGAAGAGGGCGTTGAACGTATTGCTCTCCTGACCGGAGACAACGAAGTGTTCGCGCGCGAAGTGGCCGAGGAAGCCGGCATTACCGAAGTACATGCCTCTCTGCTGCCGCAGGACAAAGTAAGCTGGATGGAAGCAGCGAAGGCTGAAGAACAGAACGGTACAACCGGCTTTACCGGCGACGGAATAAATGATGCCCCGGTACTCATGACAGCTGATGTCGGCGTCGCCATGGGCGGCTTAGGCAGCGATGCTGCCATAGAAGCTGCAGATGTTGTCTTGATGCAGGATAATTTATCCGCCTTGCTCAAAGGTCTTATTATTTCGAAAAAGACCATGAGCATTGCGCGTCAGAATATTATATTTGCTTTGGGAGTGAAATTTCTCTTCCTCTTATTGGCAACAATCGGCTATATGCCAATGTGGCTAGCCGTCTTTGCCGATGTCGGAGTAACGCTTCTGGTTATCCTCAACTGTTTCCGAATCTTCAGGATCTCACGCCTCCGAGAAATTGAAGAACATCACGGAAATACTGTCTTAGCACAAGAATAAACATAGCTCTTCAGATGAAAGCGGCTCCGGAACTCCGGAGCCGCTTTGTTGGCTTTATTCAAGCGCAGTCTATTTGATATTTTCGACGGTCACAATATCAAGCTCAATCTCTGTAGGTTCAAGTATCTGTGCGCCGCTTTCATCTGTATCCTTGGTGATATCGATATCACCGGCAACCAATTTTGCGTAGATCGCGTCATAGTCTGCCTGTTTGAATTTTTCAAAACGGGCATTCTCCATGGAAATCATTGTGTAACCTTCAGTGGCGTCTAGCGTTACAGCTTTGCCGCCTTCCCAGCTTTCGTCATAGATACTGGCGATAGCGTCATTAACCGATTTTTTCAGGTTTTTCATGGCTGACGTGATGACTGTTTCAGATTCTGCATACTGGTCAACGTCAACTCCGATAACCTTTGCATCGGCCTTCTCAGCTGCCTTCATAACTGAAGTACCAACTGAACCACCGCAGGCGAAAATTACTTCTGTACCTTCCTGGAACCAGGAGGCCGCTTTGGATTCATTCTCCGGGCTGGCATCAAAGTTTCCGACATAGGTGTATTTCACATTGATATCACCAGCTGCCAGACCCAGTTCTGCCGCAGCATCATCCGCACCTTGCAGGAAGCCATAACCAAAACGTACAACAGCAGGAACTGCCATGCCGCCCATGAAGCCGAGATCACGATAACCTTCGTGGACTGCTGCGTAACCGGCCAGGTAGCCTGACTCTTCTTCTGCATACAGTATTCCGATAACATTGTCGGAAATGTCAGGAACATAGTCGCCCTTGTGAGGATAACCGTCAATCAGAATAAAGTACACCTCAGGGAATTGATCCTGTACTGTATGAATCGGACCTTCAAACAGGAAACCCGGTGTTACAATAATCTTGGCTCCACCCTCAATTGCCAGATTGATAGAGTTGATGTAAGCTGCGTCTGACTTTTCTGTTGGCTGATAATACTTAAAGGTTTTGTCATTTTCGATGGCGTATTGTACGACGCCTTCCCAGGATCCCTGGTTAAATGACTTGTCATCGATGGTGCCTACGTCAGTGATCAATGCAATTTCTGCTTTGCCATCTTTGTCGACTTTGCCTTCCTTATGCAGGTCGTCTGTTTCTCCGTTTCCGCAGGCAGCAACAACGCTAAGCATCATTAGCAGTGCCAGCAAAAGGGCAAAAATTTTCTTTCTATTCATTTTCTACCTCCTAAGATCCGATGCGGGCTTTAGTCTAATTACCCGTCATCCGATCATATTAGCTATTATTCTTCGCGTTTTACGCGTGCGAGAATAAGTGGCTTCTTTTCCGTTTTTTCTTCTGTAAACACATAGGCTGATTCCAACTTGGATTTCGCGGGAGACAATAGTGCCTCGTCATCAGTATATAGTTCAGCCAGTGTTTCACCTTCCTTAACCAGTTCACCGCTG
>JAQWBU010000119.1 GCA_028706195.1 Eubacteriales bacterium | reverse complement strand
GGTACTAAAAAGGCTATATGAACACCTGTTGCATGGTCAGGTCTATTGTGATTCAAACAATAAATGTGCATTTGACAATGCTATACAGTACGTTAGGGATAATTATTCTGAAAATATAACCCTTAGTAAGTTGGCAGATAAATTCGGCTATAATAGTAATTATTTATCAGAGTTATTCAAACAAAAGACAGGTAAGAGTTACGTTCAATTTCGTAATGAAGTGCGAATCGAAAAGGCAAAAATAATGCTACGTAGTAGCAGTCTTCCGATCACGGACATTGCTAACAAGTGCGGATTTTGTGATGCAAGCTATTTTACAGTAGTTTTCAAACAAATATCAGGAAAGTCACCAACATTCTATCGTAAATAAAAGTGTTATCCCGAATTCATCTCGACATGACGCATATCTACACACAGGAAGGCGCTTGCCGAATGCGCCGGTCACTTGCAGAAGTCCTCTTAGGTCGGTACAGACATAGAAAGTTGTTGCAAGATAACGTGAATGTTTCTCCGAACAGAAGCCCCCACCCCACCAGAAGACCAGCATCTGGATAATACATGAGGTTATAATCAAAAATCCTGTCTCAATTTCGTGTCACCTACAAATTTGGTTGCTATTATCTCTGCTCTTTCATTTCCAGAAATTTAAAATGCGGATAAATCACCCTCAGGTGGCATGCGTTAAAACTCTAGTACTTTTGATAGAGGTCATCATGGGGCTTTTTATATTAGTGAAATTACAATATCATGATTCATACACAATTGTCATTATAGTGTCAATACCACCATAAGCGTTAGCCTTTAATATAAGACCACTATCTGAACCGTATCTTAGTTTAATCCGATTATTTACATTGCTTAAACCAATGCCAATCCTAGCACAACAATTTTTGCGTGTCTCATCATACTTATTCAGTTCTTGATTTATAGCATTCAGAGTATTTGTTGATATTCCAGAACCGTTGTCTGATACAGTAATTACTATCGAGGTTTCACTCTTCTGAGTTGCATGTATTTTTATGATACCTGCTTTCCCCGTACCTTTTATGAATCCATGCTGAATTGCATTCTCAATTAACGGCTCAAGTATCATTCTTGGCACTGTATAATCATATAAATAATCTGGAATATCAAAAATAAATTCGTATGGTTCGTCATAGCGAATTCTAACAATATGATAAAATACTTTAATACATCCTATCTCATCTTCAATTGTCGCTTCTTGCCCATCTATGCTGTAGCGATACATCGCAGCAAGATGACTGGTTAAGTCACGAATTGCATTATTATTTGTTTGTGCAGCCATTCCACAAATACACTCAAACATATTATATAGAAAATGCGGATTGATTTGAGCTTGCAAGTATAAATTTCGTTCCATTAATAAATTCAGTTCAGTTTCATGCATTTGCTTTGTTAAACGATTAGTTCTGACTAACATATGATTAATGCCAATAACAAGTTCGTTTAGCTCATTACGATTGTTTGCAGGATTGTTTATTCTTCTATCAAGAGGCTTTAGCTCACACACTTGTTGACTGATCTCCTTTATGGGATTAATAATACTGAAATATATAGCTACAGAAAAAAAAGCCTCACAAATAAGAAATACTGAGAAAAGCAAAAGGCTCCATCGAGTAAAGTCATCTACCTTTGTATTAAGGTTTTCCTTGGGATAGGCTAAGGAAAGATGAAGTCCCGAATATCCTATAGCAGCATTGTGAATTATGTATGATTTGTTACTAATATCAATAACATAATCAGTTGTACTCATGTAAACATTATCATCAACGTCAAAGTATTCATTTTTATAAATCACGCTATTTGCATCATGGAGTGCATATGGCCAGTTTTCTGTTAAAATATTTAGAAGTATGTCATCAATTGAGCAAACTATATAGCAGAAACCGTTTATTTTATTACTGCTTAACTTGTATGATTGAACAGGTATGCGAATGAGGATGTCGCTGATACCATCCTGTAAACTAATTACTTCAACTAGGTTTATATATGAATGATTAGTATTCCGAATAATGTCTTGGTCAATGATCTCGATTAATGCCATATATTGATTTACAGTGATATTTTTTCCTATGCTATCGTGTGTTATTTGCCCATTTGGAGTTGCTACTAAAGCTCTTTGGATAATTGGATAATAACGGATCAAATCATCCAGTTTTGATATAACATTGTCCATATTTATGCATTTATAAGCATCTGAACCATCTATATACATTGATAAATCCTTCCGGTTGGTTAATGCATATAATGAATTTATTACCATTTTAATCATATCATTAATCTTATTGGCATTTTCGACAACCAGCTTATTTACATATTTAACTTCGGTATCAAAGATACTATGGCGATAAAGAGCAACAATGAAACTATAGGATATAACTGAAGTAACAAATACTACAGTGAAGAATATAACTAACAACTTATGCAACTGGAGCTTCATTGATATATTTTTTATTGCTCTGAACACTGTAATTCCTCATTTCCTTGAACCAATATCGTGGCTACAGGTTACTTCTCAACTGCACTAAAACACGAATGGGAACAGCAATAATCGCCAATAGCATCTGCTGAAGAAGAGGACAAAGAGATCTCTCAACCTCTTTTTCAGGTTCATCACCAGGAAAACCAGATGGATTTCCGTTTCACTTGTGTTTTGCCGCTGCGCTATCACACATTCCAGACCGTACCGTGTCTTGGCTTCTCCATACTTGCCCTCTATCGCATTGCGTTCGCCGGCTTCCGCCCGTTCCTGTCGCTTTTGCTCGTCATAGAGCTGCTTGTCTTTGGGTGGTCTGCCCAGTTTGGGTCCGTTCAGATGAATGCCGTGCTGCTCGCAATAGCGCGGGTTCTCACGGTTCCGATAGATCTTGTCAGCCAGGATCCGGTCGGGATAATGACCATGACGTGCCTTGTAGCGTTCGCAGCTTCTCTGCAGGGTCTGGGCCTCGTTGAACGCCTCCCAGGAAAAGTGCTCGATGCGGACATAACCATCTTCCATGCTGGTCGCGATCTTCGCCCCGAACTCCATGCCAGCGGTCTGCTTCCCTCGGATAATGGGCCGGATCCAGTGCTGATGGACACTGACAATCCGATGACTGATGCGCGAACGCTTGTTCTGGTACATCTCCTGCTGCTGTGCATAGAGTTCCTTGAGAACCTGAAGTTGTTCCTGCTGTCTTGGGTCCAGGGAACGGTTTTGGGCGAGGTTATCGATCGTTGTCAGGTTGCGCTGCAGATAGCCCAGCTGCCGACGAATCGTTATTCGGATCAGCCAGAAGCCTGGGCGTTTGTTCCTGGCCAGGAACAGGTAGTTCTTTCGCGCCTGGTTGCGGTACATGCGTGGTTTCCTGGCGCCTGGTGTCGGGAGCCATAACGCATCGATCAGCCGTTCACTGACTTCTCTGGCCTTGTTCAGTAAACCGGTATCTGTGGGATAGTGGATATTGGCCGGCGCACAGGTGGCATCCAGAATCATGGTGCCTTGGTTAGCGGCTGATTCTGTTCCGCCTTGATCTTCACCCGTACCGGCAGCCGGGGGATCATCCGGTGGCTCCTCCTGGAAGGCGCGGATAATCGCATCATTGATCTCAGCCATCGCCTTTGCGGGAAAGCGGTTGCGGAAAGCTACCATCTTGCTACTGTCAAACGGCTCCACATCCGTGAACTCACTCAGGCCCAGGAAATATTGACAGTGCGGGTTTTCTCGAATCATGGCAACGGTCTCTGCATCGGACAGCTTCAATTCCTGCTTGATAACCGGAGCGCCGAACGCCATACGGCTGATGATCGATGGATTACCGATTTGCTGGCTGGTAAATGACGCTGCGTATTTTTCCTCCACCAGATCCCAAGGGATAATCTGTGCTAATTTGACCCAACGATACTCTTGAAAAATTCGGGCGCCATGAAAGCCGCTTAGCCAGTCATGGAACGTCAGTTGTTTGGTGCGTTTCTTTATCATGATGTCTCTCCAAGTGCAAGGAATTTGGCCGTGCTCTGATGCTTTTTATCTGGTAGGGCGGGGGCCTTTCAGCCCCTTTCCCCCATAAGAACGCAGCTTGCGACTTTCACCGCACTACGCTCAAGCATTCGTAACGCAGCTTCTGCAGCTGCGCAGCAGTTGTTTGGCTATACGCCGCACGCTTCCGTTCTTTACGCCATTTAACTTTGATTCTACTGCAACAACAATAATTATAACGCGAACAGCACCTTGAAAACTGAATAGAAAATCAATTTTCCAATACAAATCCGAACAAATGATCCGGTTTTTTCTCAATCAGGTCGTATTAAGTGCC
>JAQWBU010000021.1 GCA_028706195.1 Eubacteriales bacterium | reverse complement strand
AGCAGGCAGAGCTGGTTCTGATAAATCTGGACCTTAAGTCTTATAGTGAAGAAAATGAGAATTCGAGCCAACAGTTGGAACAGCTCTATGAGATAATCAGGTCGGAACGCGATCAGGGCAACTATGTGATCGCCGGTGGCAATTTCGCGCACAGTCTGCTGCCTTTTTCAGAGCTGAGCTTTAAATCCGGGAATCAATACTGGGAGCCGGCTTTGCTGGACGTCAGCGCAATACCCGAAGGTTTTGAGCTGCTTTATGGAGACCCTGATATCCCTGGCAGCAGATTGAATCATATGCCCTATGACCCCGATTCAGATGAGATGATACATTTTCTGACTGATGCATTCATTGTCTCTGATAACGTTGAAGTTTTATCTTGCGAGACATTTGCTTTGGATTTCGAATACAGTGACCATAATCCACTACTTTTGAAATTTTCTTTAGATTAGGACTTTATAATTTTCCGGAAATAAAAGAGAGGCTGTTCTCATATTGAGAATAGCCTCTCTTAAACTATATGCAATGGTTTCTCACTTCACTCATCAAATTCCTTCAACTGATCGAGATCCGCGAATACTTCCTCAAACAACTTATCAAGATATTCCTGAGTATCAAGTCTGAGTTCTTCGTATTTTTGCATCAGATACATGCCTTTAGCGGTCAACTCACTTTTGCCGCCTCCGGCGCCGCCATGGAAGCGCTTGATCACTTTGAAACCAAGCCCGTCTTCCATATTGTTTAATAGTTGCCAGCCTTTACTGTATGACAAATTCATAGCTGCACAAGCCTCACTAACCGAGCCGGTCTCATTTATATGATATAAGAGTTTTACCGGTCCCGGTCCGAAGACCGCTTTATTTGTGACAAGCATAACTTTTGCTATTGCAGATAGCTTTTCCGACGCATTTTTGTACTCGTCGTTATCGCCTTCAATTGTCTCATCCAGCTGGCACATTTAATTACATGTCTTTCCAAATCTCACGAGCTCTTTCAGTGTGGCGAGCGTAAATCGCATCCTCATCCACTGTTAAGATCTCACGGTCACGCATTACCATCTGACCATTGATCATGACGTCATTTGTCATGCGGCCATACATGCCAAAGAGGAAATGTCCTCCCCAGTTGGCGCCATTCATAGGTGTATGGGTTTTATAATCCATTGTGATTATATCAGCATAGGCATTGGGCTTAAGTACGCCGATGTCATGTTTGAAGTAACGCCCGGAAATTTCAGGGTTACCCTTGAACAAGAGTTCAAGTGCCTGTCCGAATCCGACTGTAGGATCACTTAGATGGTGGCTTTGCAGGATTTTGGCGACCTTAGCTGACTCAACCATGTCATGAGTATAAGCGTCTGTGCCAAGTCCTACACGCATGCCTTTTTCAAGCATCTTCACAACTGGTGTGGTACCAATAGCATTGCCCATGTTGGACATGGGATTGTGCACAACACTGGTATCTGTATCTTTGAGGATATCAAGTTCCAGATGATTTGTGTGAACTGCATGGATAGCCAGCGTTTTGGGTCCCAGGAGATCCCAGTTGAAGAGACGCTCTGTGACGCGGCGGCCGTATTTTTTCAAAGAGTCCAGCTGGTCTTCGAGGCCTTCGCCGACATGGATGTGATAACCGGCATCAATCCCTGCCATTGCTTCCTTGACTTTATACAAAGTGTCATCGGAGATGGTAAAAGAAGCGTGCATGCCAAAGAGGCCTTTGATCATGTCTTGTTCATCTGTGTTAAAAGCTTTGATGAAATCAACGTTTTCTTTAATTTCCTTGTCAGCGAACTCTTCACCTTCACGGTCAGTAAGTTCCAGAGAGTATGTTCCGCGAACACCGATCTCTTTGGCTGCTTCAGCGATTGCGAACAATGATCCCTCGGCAGCATTAGGGCTGGCGTGATGGTCAAAAACAGTTGTTACGCCCAGACGGACACCTTCAATAAAGAGGGTATGCGCATTCAGCTTGCAGTCTTCCAGTGTAAGCTTGCGGTCCAGCGACCACCACTGATTTTCCAAAATCTCCAGGAAATTCGTTGTGGGTTTGGAGACGGACATGCCACGGGCATAAGAGCTGTAAATGTGGGTATGGGCGTTAATCAGACCGGGCATAATAACCCTGCCTTTAACATCCACTACATCGTCTTCAGGGTATTTCTTCTTTAGTTCTTCAAAATCGCCGACAGCATCAACCAGCTGATCAACGACACGAACAGCACCATTTTCAAAAAATGGATTTTCGGCATCATTGGTGATTAGTTTTCCGTTACCAATAATCATAAATTTTTCCTCCAGTTTCTTTATGAAAGAGTTAGGGACGAGTGTGGCTTTCACACTCGCAATGTATCAGAGCTCCTGAAGTCAGGAGCTCTGAAATTATCTGTTAAATATCATGCGCTGTATGTAAGCAGCCAGGGATAATCCTTTTCAACTGCTGTAATCATGGCGACAAAACCATCCAGCATACGTTCATCGCGCTCGTCACGGATTCCACTCTCAAAAACCTGAGTATTAGAATCGCGGACCAGATAACGATCATCATCCAGTTTGAGGAAACCAACGTTTTCGGAATCTTCAAAGTCTTCTCTGGTCCAGAAGAGTGTGAACTTGTCTTTGTATGGCAATCCGGCATGGGGGCAGAAAGTACCACAGTTTCCGCACTCGTTGCACATGCCATCCATATGAAGGATCTGATGCAGGTTTTCAAAACCCGGCACTGCGATGGCGACGTTGGCGCGGTTGGGACATACTTCTTTACAAATTTCGCAGAACTGATCGCATTTGAGGCAGCGCAGTCCTTCTTCAGAGCGCTCTCTCTCATGCATCAAAACGCCGCGGCGCTTGTTAATCTCGTCCTGTTCCATCGGCACTTCGACACGGTCGAAATCATTTGACAGACCTTCGCGTCTGAGAATTTCTTTTGCGACGGTGCGGGAATCGCCCATTGCTGCTACTACTGTGGAAGGTCCGCGACGGCAGTCACCTACAACGTAAACATTGCTTTCGCTTGATTCGAATACTTCGGACAGCTTAGGACGTTTGCGTTCGTCCAGAGCCAAACCAAATTTCTCAAAGAGGCTTGGATTGACACGAGCGCCGGTAGCTCCGATGACAAAGTCATACTCCAGATCAACAAACTCAGCAGTACCGTTGACAGACTTACGGCCGGAAGCATCATAATCTCCCAGTAGCATTTTTTCGCATCTGAGAGTCTTGCCGTCATAGGATACAGGTGCTAGCAGTTCCAGAACTCCGACACCCTCAGCCACTGCATCATCATACTCATCCTGGCTTGCAGGCATGTAGGCTTCGGTACGGCGATAAACGATGTCAACGTGTTCAACACCAGCTGTGCGTTTTGCCAGACGGGCACTGTCCATTGCTACGTCACCGGCGCCTATAACTGCTACACGCTTGCCCATATTAAGAGATTCACTCTCTTTGGCTTTGATCAAAACCTCAAGGGCGTCATGTACTTTGTCCTGACCTTCACTGACAGGTGAACGGCCATCAGACCAGGCTCCGATTGCTACTACTACGTAGTCGTATTCTTCGCGCAGTTTGGCCAGATCAAACTTAGGATCGCAGTTGAAGTGGAAGTTCACGCCTTCCGCCACTGCCAGCTCGTAATCACGGTCGATTTGCTCTTCTGAAATACGGAAATCGGGAATAGCATAGCGCACGATTCCGTGTGACTTATCACGTTGTTCGAAAACATCGACTTCCAGACCGTTACGTCGCAGATAAATTGCAGCAGCGATACCGCCAGGTCCTGCACCAATGACAACAGCCTTTTTATCAGTTCTGAGCTCTGAAGCTGTAATATTGCTGACGTATGGATTCTGGCTTTCGTCTGCTGCTTTCAACTTGACATCGCGCATATTGATCGCTGTGTCGTAATCCAGACGTGTGCACTTTTCACGACAAGGTTGCGCGCAGAGGACACCGGTAATTGTTGGACAGGCGTTATCTATGGCGATAACACGCATTGCTTTATCGTATTTGCCATCAGCGACGAGTTTCAGATACTCCGGAATCTGCTGGTTAATGGGGCAGCCGCCGTCTTTACAGGGAGCTTTGTAGCAATCGTATAGCTCTAAAACTGAATCTGTCTTACGGGAGGCGACCTTCTCACGGTAACGTTTCTGGTTGGGAAGTGCCTGATAACTCTTGTCACGCAATTCTCTCAGAGCTTCCACGTCAACTTGACCGCTGGAATTGTCCTTCAGCATATACTCTGTTTTTTGAGCGATCTGATTGAAACGGGCGTATCCGCCGGGTTTCAGCAGGGTTGTCGCCATTGTGACAGGACCTATGCCCGTCTTAAGAAGTTCATTAATATTAAAAGCGTCGGCGCCGCCGGAATAGGATATGGGCAGCTTTCCGTCGAATGCTTCAGATAATTTTGTTGCCAGACTGACTGTCAGGGCCATCAAAGAACGGCCGGACATATACATTGAATCAGCAGGTAATTGATTATTGTCTGTATCGCAAGGGAACGTGTTGGTCAGTTTTGCGCCGAAAGCAAGACCCTTTTCTTCAGCCAGAGGCAAGAGGCGAGCAAACATTTCGACTGCGTCGTCATATTGCAGGTCACCCTTGAAGTGTGTATCAGGGAAAGCCACATAGTCATAACCCAGTTTGTCAAGGGCTTCACGGGCGTAGTCGTAGCCAAGCATGGTCGGATTGCACTTAACGAAAACGCTGACATGTTTTTCAGTCAGAAGATGTTTTGATATGGCTTCAATTTCATCAGGCGGACAACCGTGCAGGGTTGATAGTGTTGCCGCGTTACAAATATTAGGCGAAATAGCTTCGATATCCTCTAATGTAACATTTTCAAATTTATCAACGTTTTCTTTCAGGAAATTGATACCTTCTTTGAAAACCGGACTATTTGATGCGTCCTTCAGTCCTTCAATGAAATTATCGATTTTTTCCGTCTTAATGCCTGCCAGATCGTAACCGACACTCATGTTGAAAGCGAAGTCGTCTGCGTCTGATACGCCGAACTCAGGTGCCAACACATGAATGGCGAGCCAGCCTTTAACGTACTCTTCGTAAGCTTCCCCGACCGTAAGTTCGGTTGACCATTCACAGTTATAAGCTTCGTCCTGCGCTAGGATGCATGGCTTGGGTACTGCGTTGCGAATTTCTTCGCCATCCATAACCTGTACTGTCTTCAGTTCCAGAAAGCGGGCTCCGCCCAAATATGACGCAACGATATTCTGCGCCAGTTGTGTGGCCGGACCGGCTGCAGGTCCCACAGCAGATGCCAGTTTGTCACCCAAAACGGTCGTCATTCGACGTCCTGAACGATTTATGTAGAACTTTTTCTTGTTGACTCCGAAGACCGAATTTTCTTGCTTGTACTCAGAGAGGCTCCAGTTAATTAATTGCTCGAACCCCATTGGTCGCATTATGTCTCCCATTGTCTTCTCCTTACTGTTTTTTAGAAAACTAATGCTATCATTTCCAAACATCGAAATGAAAGCACATAGCTAATCTTAATTTACCCTTTATACAACAAAGGCCGGAACCCTTGCGGAACTCCGGCCTCTGCACATAAAAACTCTTATTTCTCGTCCATGTACTCAACGTAATATGAGGGCATGGTGCTGTAAATTGCTGCTGTCTTGACGAGGTCATCTTTCCAGGTGATCTCGTTCGGTGAGTGAGCCTGAGCTTCCTTACCCGGGCCTAAGCCGATGCAGGGGATGCCGTGGCGACCCATGATCGCAACACCGTTGGTGGAGAAGGTCCACTTGTCGAGCTTGGGTTCACCGTAGAGATCGGTGTAAGCGTCAACCAGTGCGCGTGCCTGCGGGGCATCTTCGTCGATTTTCCAGGTTGGGAAGTAGCAGTCCTGAACGTATACTTCACCGGTCCAGGATGGGCGGCTGTATTCGTACATGCTGACTTCTGCGCCATACTTCTTGACTGAAGGCAGATCTTCGATCTCTTTCAGCGCGCTCTGATAGGTTTCACCCCAGGTCAGTCTGCGGTCAAGAGAGATGGTGCAGCTGTCTGCCACTGCGCAACGTGAAGGTGAGGTGAAGTAGATCTGAGAGGTAGTAACTGTGCCTTTGCCCAGGAAAGAGTCATCCATCAGGCGATCATTGAGGTCACGGACTTCCTGCAGAATGTCTGCCATCTTGTAGATAGCGTTGTCGCCGCGCTCAGGAGCTGAGCCGTGGCAGGAAACACCCTTCACTTCAACTTTGATTTCCATGCGGCCGCGATGTCCGCGATATACGTGCATGTCTGTAGGTTCGGTTGAAACTACAAAGTCAGGACGAATTTCATCTTTTTCGATGATATAAAGCCAGCACATACCGTCACAGTCTTCTTCCTGGACGGTGCCGACTACGAGAATCTGAACGCCTTCAGGAATCAGGCCGAGATCCTTCATGATCTTTGCGCCATAGGTTGAAGAAACCATTCCGCCGAGCTGGTCGGAAGCGCCACGGCCACCGATTTCGGTATCACTCTCAAAACCTTCATATGGATCGAAGTCCCAGAGAGAGATATCGCCGATACCAACAGTATCGATATGTGAGTCATAAGCAATAAGGACATCGCCTTCGCCCATCCAGCCCATTACGTTACCGAGCGGATCAACTTCTACTTTGTCATAGCCGAGCTTTTCCATTTCTTCTTTGATGCGCTCAACTTTGGGACCCTCTTCACAGCTCTCGCCGCCGATCTTAATAAGATCGCGCAAGAATTTTGTCATGTCGTCGCGGTACTTTTCCGCTTCTTCACGTACTCGATCTAGGTTAAGATCCAACTGAACTTTTGTCATATTTACTCCTTATAAATTTATTGACGTTTATCGTCGGCCAAATAGGCAGTGTTAAAAATATTGTGCAAGCGGAGATGCCGGCCGGCATCTCCGTTCTAGCTAAATAGTAATTAAGCGTTATCGCCTAAACGAACTGCAGCAGATGCCCACAGCTCTTCCAGCTTCGCAGCAGGATTCTTGATTTTCTGCATGAAGATCATGGCTGCGATGATGTAGGGTTTGTAGCTGGCTTCTTTGTACAGAGGTACGCGGTAACGATCAAAGACGCTGGCGTCAACTTCGCCAACTTCTGTGCTGACTCCGCTGATGTCTGCCGGCAGACAATGCAAATAAAGAGCCTTTCCTTCTTTGGTGGTCTTCATTAATTCTTCAGTGCACTGCCAGTCCATGTGGCTCTTGTTTTGTTCAAGCAATTCCTGCTCGAGTGCGTCGATACCAGCCTGATCGCCCTGAGCGTAAAGGTCTGTGCGCTTTTCCATTGCTGCAAAAGGTGCCCAGCTCTTAGGATAAACGATGTCGGCATCTTCAAAAGCTTCTGCCATGGAGTAGGTCTTGTTGAATTTACCACCATATTTCTTCTCATTAGCTCTGGCGATATCTTCAACATCAGACATGATTTCATAGCCTTCCGGATGCGCAAGTGATACTTCCATACCGAAGCGGGTCATCAAACCGACAATTCCCTGAGGAACTGAGAGAGGTTTACCGTAGGAAGGAGAATAGGCCCAGGTCATGGCGATTTTTTTGCCGCGCAGGTTTTCCACGCCCCCAAACTCATGAATGAGGTGAAGCATGTCAGCCATGGACTGAGTCGGGTGATCAACGTCACACTGCAGGTTTACGATTGTGGGGCGCTGTTCCAGAATGCCGTCATCGTAGCCTTCCTTAACGTGACTGGAAACTTCTTTCATGAAGGTGTGGCCTTTGCCGATGTACATGTCATCACGGATGCCGATTACGTCGGCCATGAAGGAGATCATGTTGGCGGTTTCTTTGATTGTCTCACCGTGCGCGATCTGTGATTTTCCTTCATCAAGATCCTGGATTTCAAATCCCAGAAGGTTTGCTGCGGAGGCAAAAGAGAAACGGGTTCTGGTCGAGTTGTCGCGGAAAAGAGAGATTGCGAGTCCTGAGTCTGCTATTCTGCAGCTCTTATTGTTCTCGCGCAGTTCACGCAAAGCGTCGGCTACAGTAAAGATAGCCATGAGTTCGTCCTGAGACTTGTCCCAGGTGTGTAGAAAATCGTCGTGGTACAGGCTTCCAAAATCGTACCCTTTTAGCTGATTAACTAATGATTCCAATGACATATATTCCTCCTGAAATTGATATTTCTTTGATTGTTACTGAGAGTAACTAGCTTCTATTTCTCGCTATCTCGGGAAATACACCTAATAATTAAATTTCCTCTAGATATATTGCATAAATATAATAAATCACGACCGAAAATGCTTCTACATTATACTAAACTAGCACATTTGTCGCACGCTAAAAGTAGCATAAAGTTGCATGTATTTATCTGTTAAGGATTTCAGCCTGATTGATTCAACGCGATGTCCCGTAGAAGCGGGACATCGCGCTAAGTTTTTATTAGTCCGGCATATTTGCCAGAACACCGGTTTTCTCGTTGAACTCTTCGATCAAACGATCGATATCTTCGACCTGATCATGGATGTTGCTCCAATAATGAGGATCATACCACTGAGCGTCAAGTTCTTCGACATCCTTGCCTTGCTGTTCAACCCAGGTGTAATACTTGAGGTTGTGAACGCGTTTTCTGCTGTAATAGGTAAACTCTTCCATGTGGTCTGTACGTACATCAAAGAGATAACGATTGAAGTCACGTGCAGCCATTTCGCTGGTGTACTCGCCTTCTTCAGCGTCCATTTCTTCAAGACGGGAATGATACATTTCTGCTGAGTCGGTAGCAACTGTTCCAAGAACATCATCCTCGGTCAGCTCGTAGTACTTCGCCATCTTAATGCAGCCAAGCACGTTGGCGAAACCGCTGATTCCCAGCATGGTGAGGTCATACACCTGTTCATCACTGAGGCCAAATTCACTCTTCAGGTATTCCTGTCCGACTTCTGTATTGCAGAGACGGAAGATATTTAATGCATGATTGTCATCGATAGCTGCGACCATGTCAGTGTTTCTGACGTTATGGACCCAGGGAATATGCTTATCGCCAATACCTTCGATACGGTGGTAACCAAAGCCATTGTTCAGGATAGTCGGGCACTGCAGGGCTTCACCAACAGAAACCTTCAGATGAGGATAATGCTCTTTGAGGTAGTCGCCTGCACTCATGCTGCCGCCACTGCCGCTGGTAAAGAAAGCACCAAAGAAACGAGAAGTATCGGTCTTCACCTGCTTCTCATACGCTTCTTCCATAGCCGGACCGGTTCCATGGTAGTGCCACAGAACGTTGCCCATCTCTTCAAACTGGTTGAAAATCACACACTCAGGCCGAGTTCTGCGAATTTCCCAGACTTTGTTGAAAATCTCGAAAACGTCGCTTTCGCCACCGGGAGTTGAGATTACCTCATCAGCGATATCTTCCAGCCAGTCATAACGCTCTCTGCTCATTTCAGCAGGCAAAATTGCTACTGACTCACAACCGAGCAATTTGGAGTTGAAGGCTCCGCCGCGGCAATAGTTGCCGGTGGAAGGCCAGACTGCTTTATGGATTGTAGGGTCAAACTGACCGGTAACCAGACGCGGTACCAAACAACCAAAAGAAGCACCTACTTTGTGACAGCCAGTAGGAAACCATTTTCCTACCATTACAAAGATGCGAGCGTCTACTCCACTAAGTTCCTTTGGGAATTCAATGATGTTTACATCACCATATCCGGCTCCCTCTAAGGTAGGTTCGTTTTTCCATGTAACGCGGAAAAGATTCAAGGGGTTAATATCCCAGGAACCGACATTCTTTAAAGCTTTTTTGATTTTTTCGGGAATCTTATTCGGATCACGCAATTGTGCAAATGTGGGGATAATGATGTTTTGTTCTTTGGCACGCTCAACAACATGATCGAGCCGCTCCTGATTGATCGTTAGGTCAATTAGCATTTTTTACTCCTTATTTAGTTTTTAAATTTTGTCTGGATTGATTTTCTGGAACCAAACGTAATTAGCTCTAATATACGTTATTATAGGCGTCCCTGTAAAGTTGCCGGAGTTTTTCTGGTCAGATTTTGCCAAATTCTCCCACTTGCCTAATGAAAATATTATTCAATGTGAATCTTTCACTAAATGAACAGCAGGCTAAAAGGGCTCTGTTCCCTTGCTTTTATCAGATTGTCTGTTTACTCGTTTATAGATCATTACACCAAAAAAAGCAAGAAAAGCTGTTAGCAGGAAGACGATAACAGCTGGAAGATATTTTTCTGAATTAAGCAGACTTCCGCCGACGGTAGATGTGATTACTGAGGGTAATCTACCTAGTGTAGTGATCACTATCCAGGACTTCATAGTAATTGGAGTGAGACCGGCCAGATAAGTAAGGATATCCTTAGGTGTCCCCGGGATCAGAAATATAATAAAAGTTAGCAGCGTCACATTTTTTGGATTCTGCAGAAATTTAACAGAGTCGATTTGCTCAGGCGTGAAAAACAGCTCAACCACCGGACGTCCAAAGCGACGCACTGCTTTAAAGATCAGAACGCTGGCTAAGAGGATACCAACGATTGAAATCAGAGCTCCTTCCAGACCTCCGAAAGCATATCCTGCGCCAATTTCGAAAGCTTCACCGGGGAAAAAGGCTAAGATTACCTGTATGAAAATTATTACGATAAAGAACAGTCTGCTTGTAAGAGGATTATTGGCTACGAACGCCCTGACTCGTTCAGGATCGGTGATAAATCCCAGCAGCTCATTTCCCCAAAAATGAAATATCAAATATGTACTTAGCAGAAACAGGCCAAAAACAATAAACACCAGGCTGCGCTGAAAGCGCCAGCGTTTCCTGCGGGCATAAACAGATGCCGCAGACTCTATTTTAACTCTTGCTTTTCTGAGACCAGATTTGTTGTTGATCATACAACTCCAGATGATATGCCGGTTTTCACCTGCGACCAGATTAGCATATCGAGCAAACTTATAGTGACAATTGTTATGCTATTCACGCCTCAGAGCATCAATGGGTGATAGTTTGGCAGCTTTTCTGGCCGGATACAAGCCGAAGAACAAACCGATCGCAGTTGAAAACAACACTGCGATGACTACAATCTGCACATCCACTATCGGCGCAAAACCAATATAATATCCGAGCGCCCGGGCCAGAAGCATTCCTGAAATTATTCCTATACACCGCCGATAAAGGTCAAAATGCTGGATTCAAATAAGAACTGCCACATAATATCATTCATAGTGGCACCCAAAGCCTTGCGCAATCCGATTTCCCGCGTGCGCTCCGTCACTGAAACCAGCATGATATTCATAACCCCGATACCGCCCACCAGAAGAGAGATCGCAGCCACTATGGCGATAAAATTAGTAAAAACATTCGCTACCAAATCCGCCTGTTCCAATAGTTGAGCCGTCTCGGTTACACGGTACATATTCTCGCCCTGATTGCCATGCCTGTTCTCAAGTACCTGCACTATCTGCTCACCTGTCGCTTCCAGGCGATCCGGAGACTGAGCCATGGCGATGATGCTGGAAAAGCGCGGTTCGCCCCCACCTAAATCGATGGTCGTTGATAGAGGCATGTAGACAATCATGAGCCGATCCACATCCATACCTGTCCAACCGGATAATTGTGAAACTATGCTATGTCCCACCCCAACGATTTCCACCTCCAGCAGCTTGCCGCGACGGTTTATCTCCAAGGTTTCTCCAATGGGAGATCTGCCCGGATAAAGACGCTCTGCGGTTTCTTCTTCCAGAATTATTGATGCCCCGCTGCGATCAAGTTCCGGCAGCGAAAATTGTCTTCCGTCCGTTACAGTCAAATTTGAAATCCGCATCCAGTCCTGATCCACACCTGTAACAAAAATCGCAGTGCTGTCTCCGAATTTATCCGTTCTGCCAATCAACTGATAATCGACTGATACAAAGCGCAATTCAGTGACCAGATTCCGCACCGCGTCCACATCATCAGCTGTCAGGTAATCATTTTCTGTCGCCTGACCGGAAGAGACACCTACGAGCAAAGATGATGCTCCAACCTGGTCAAATTGGCCAAGAACTGCATCCTTAGCTCCTTCACCGACTGCTACAACAGTAATAACCGAGGCAATACCGACGATAATGCCCAACATGGTCAGGATGGAACGACCCTTATTCCCCATGAGCATTTGCCAGGCATTACTAATGCGTTCCCTAATCACGACAAACCTGCTTTCTTTTCATGGTGGGTAGCTTGCAGACTATCGTTGCTGACCTTGCCATCGAAGAGTTCAATCAGACGCTCAGCGTGATGAGCCACATTGATATCATGAGTGATGATAATTACGGTCACACCCAGGTCATGCAATTCGTGGAAAAGCTTCAACACAGCCTCCGCCGACTTGGAGTCAAGATTACCTGTCGGCTCATCCGCAAGCAGAATTGAAGGGCGCATAACCATAGCTCTGGCTACGGCGACACGCTGTTGCTGTCCGCCGGAAATCTCAGTCGGCCTATGCTCACTCCACCTGTCAAGTTCCACGTGACTCAAAGCCTCTCTGGCCCTTTCCCGACGTTCTCTGAGCGAGACTCCGGCATAGAGCATCGGCAGTGCGACATTATCAATCAGATTCATCTGAGGTAAGAGGTTGAAAGATTGGAAAACAAAACCTATGGTGCGGTTACGCAAGGCTGCGCGGCTTGTATCACTTAGATCAGAGGAATCTATTCCCTGCAGCTCGTAATAGCCGCTGCTTAAATTATCGAGCAGTCCGATTATGTTCATCAGTGTAGTCTTGCCTGATCCTGACGGACCCATAATGGAGACAAACTCGCCTTCGTTGATCGTCAAATCAATGCCGCGGAGAGCATGATATTCTACGGAGGCGCTGCGATAAAACTTATGTAGATCACGCATCGTTATGACGGGTTCAGGCAAGATGTGCTCACTCTCCCAGGCGTTCGACATTGTAGCGCACACCTTCCTGAAGTGAGGCCGGAGGATTCAATAGTACCCACTCGTTTCCGTCCAGACCTGAAATAATTTCTGCATGTGCTCTGGTTATAATTCCTGTCTCTATAGCACGCAGCGAAAAACTATTATCTTCATTGAGAACATACACATAATTCTGACCTCGCTCAGCTACCAGACTTTCTGACGGTACAGCGAGAACTTTATCCCGTTTCGCTATTTCAATTTCGAAAGCGATATCGAATCCGAAAATAATCTTGTTCAGATCGGGACCTTCAAGCGTCAGCTCTATGTCAACTCTGGGCTCGCCCCCAAGCATTGCTGTCTGATCCCCGGCCATAAACTGTGACATTAAATCGCTTGACTGCTCTATCGAATACACCGGTGAGGTAGTAGCGATAGGGGATTTGAACACAAGCTCGCCGGTAAGCTGAAGCTTATCCGTTGTGTACCTTACATTCTGCCCCTGTTCAAGAAGAAGGGCATCTCTGCGATTGACCCGGGCACGTACCAGAGGCTCTGCCTCATCAAAAAGAACTACTAGAGATCTGCTGCCATTGATTTCGCTCTCATCACGCTGTGCTTCTGCGACCAGCGCGTCAAATTCCGCCCGTTCATGCTGTGCTGCTGTTTCGATTTTCTGCTCTAAATCCGCTATCTGACTGTCCAGTAACCCCAGAAGTTCTGCCCCCTGCTGATATGTGTCAAGCAAGGAGCTGCCTCCGGGAACAGATTGTAGTTGTTGCATTAAAAGCAGCAATTCCTGCTGGCTCAGATCTGTACTGCCGTTTGACAAAAGACTGACCTCCGGCTCCGGGGATGATGCTGCAGCTGCGGTCAATACAAGGGGACTAGGGCTGACGGGCGGCAAGGTGGCAGCAATGGGAATAGCGTTGAGAGTACCTGTTTGCCTGGCTTCCGGCTGCGATTCATCTGTGCTCTCTGCTGTCGTAGTACTTGTCTCAGTTGTGCTTTCCGAAGTCGGGGCGGCAGGTAAGGTAGGAACAGTAATGTCAAATTCCTCTGGCAAACGATCAATTATTTGATTCATCAAACCCAATAACTCATCAATTCTGCGATTCGTATCAGCAATGGATGCTTGCAGATCAGCCCGCAATTCTTCATCCGTGAGAACGCCCAAAAGTTCGTCACCCTTAAGATTAAGGTCTTCCATTAACGTAATAAGCTGGCCAAGTTCTTCAAAATTAATTTCGTCGAATTGATCAGCCAGTTGTTGGAAAGGATTTCCGATACTAAGCATGCCATTGGCCAGTTGGCCGAGCCCCACAGTGAGATCACCTGTCATCTCCTGTAGCTGGGCAGTAAGTTCATCGGTGGGAAGTCCGGCGTTTGCTACCAGTTCAGCAGCTTCAGCCTGCGATTTCTCCAAAGCGGAGCTGGCCTCTTCCCTCTGATCTTTCAGCTCAGATAAATCCGATCTTAGCTGTGACAGATCGTAAAACAACAGTTGATCGCCTTTTTTCACACGATCGCCGGCCTGAACCAGGAAGCGCTGCACAGGAATATTCTGATAATCGACTACCTGGATTTTCGACGGGGTTACCGTGCCGCTTAAATTCAATGTATCCGATATATCCTCTTCGCTGACTTGTCTGACCTGATATACGGATACCACTTCCTCGGGTGTGAATAAGCGCCACAAAGCTATAATTCCCAGGACTACCACAGCGAGAATGATTAATCGCTTTACCAGCGCCGGCGTGGTTTACTCAGTGTATTTTCTTTTGTGTTTTCATTTATATTATCTGACATGTTTATCAAACCACTGCGTTATTTCACTTAAACGCTTCTTTCGTGCCTTAGGCTTTCCTGAGCGGGAAAGCTCATGGTTTTCCTTATTGAAAACCACAAGTCTCGCAGCTACTCCTGCGTCAACGAGGGCTGTGAAAAACTGCACTCCCTGTTCCAGCGGACAGCGATAATCCTCTTCCGCATGCAGCACCAAAGTAGGAGTCTTGGCGCTGCGAATGTATTTCAGAGGTGAATGATCCCAGAGAGTGGAGAACACGTCTTCATCATCCCAGGAAGTCTTGTTCTGATCGAAGGCGAAACGGAAGCCTATATCACTGACACCATAAAAGGAAGTCCAATTGCTGATTGAGCGCTGGGTCGCAGCTGCCTTGAAGCGGTCAGTATGAGTGACGATCCAATTTGTCATGAAACCGCCATAGGATCCTCCGGTTACGCCTATACGCTCAGGATCTATCTGATGATAACGCTCCAGACTTGCGTCGACAAAAGCCATAATATCGCGGAAATCACGTCCGCCATAATCGCCTCTGATATCGGAAAAGCTGTCGTTGCGGCCATCCGAACCACGCGGATTTGTATATATGACTATGTAACCTTGTGCCAGCCAGTACTGCATCTCGTGGAAATATATATCACCGTAGGCTGTCTTGGGACCGCCATGGATATCCAGTATCGCGGGAAAGCTCTTTTTGTCGGCTTCTCTGGCTGCCGGAGGCAAGAGGACAAAGCCTTCCAAACTCAGATCCTCGTGCTGGAAAGTGAATCGTTCCGGCTTGATTGCCGCGGGAACCACACTGTTAAATGAGCTGATTTTCTCCGGCTCATTTATCGGCCAGTTTAAAAAGGGAGCATCCGCTCCAAATGCGTTGCTGTCGAGTTCTGACCGGATATCAGCGCTATAGCTTTCTAATTTATAAAGTTCAGATGTTTGCATATCGTGAAAGGCAGATACATAGAGCTCCTCATCCACGAACGCGAAACCTGTGATTGAACCCCGCACCATTGCAAAGGGCTCAACGGCACCATCCGCATCCATGCGCATCAATACGCTGCGGTGCCAGTTTGTCTCCAGAAAATATACTGCATCATCTTGAACAAGTCTGGGTTTGGACGAACCGTAATTAACATCTGTACCCACTGAGTTTCCATATTGCATTTCTCTTTCAGAAAAACGCTTTGTTTCTCCGATTTCTTCATCAAAAACATATACATGTGTGTTTTGGTTAAGCCCAAGCTGTGACATATCTGAGGCGAAGAGTGTTATCTGATCATTCCAATAAAAGGCATCATAGATGGAGAGATGATCATCCTTTACGATTTGTCTCTGAGTCCCCGTTTCCAAATCAAGTTCAAAGAGGGTTTCATAAGTTTTCGCGCGCGGGCTGACGAAGTTGCCGAAATAGAGCAGTTTGTCTTCCTCCGGATGGAGAGAAAAGCCACTGATATCGTAGTTTGACTCCGTCAGCGGTTTAATTTTTGCTTTCGAGTCACACTCTGTCGGGTCGTAAATAAAAAGTCGTGTTGATTGTGCGGCCCTGAAGCCCGTACCGTTAAACCAGAAAGGAATCTCTTCCGCCTCCAGTGCGAAATTTTCTTCTTTCGTTTTCTTCGAGTAATCAAGTCTTTCTTCGCGGCTCTTCTCATGTAGCTCTGTTTGAACCTGGCTGATACTAGCCGCCACTAAAAATTTCCCGTCAGTAAGAGCTTCTATTCTTGACACATTCAGCGGCAAAGTGAAGGCTTTGACAGCTTCACCTCCATTTATACAGATGCGGTAAAAGCTTGTTTCAGAAAGCCCGGACTCCTTGGCCTCTTTTTCCTGTTTGGAGCGGGCAGCTGCGAAGAGAAGATTGTCATCGTCTTCGAAAACAAAAGCTGACTCTTCACCGCCTGATGTCAGCTGGCTGATCTCGCCCTTTCGCAGTAAGTAAAGATTCGATTTGTAGCTGTTGTCGTCCGCGTCCATTTCAGTGCGCACAAAAACGGCTGCATCAGCCCTTTCATTGGCCTTAATTCCGGAAATGCTGCTTATGTCATGTAAAGTCTCAATACTGGTTTTCATGGCTTACTCCTAAATCTTTTTTGGAAACTGTAATTAATACTTAATATTCCAACATTAATGTGAAGGATTAACAACTACTAATCGAAATCTTATGAAATTTCTGTTCCTCGGAGTCTGAGAACAGCCGGACGGCTGTTGAAGATTGGTGTTCCCGGCGGGATTCGAACCCACGGCCTATCGCTTAGGAGTAGACGCGAGAACAGATGGCATTACTTAGGAATGCAGCAAGACAAAACGAAATTGCTAAACTGGTGCCGGCATACTTCAATAAACTCAATTCTGATTAGAGCGTTTGACGCTTGTATATTGTTGTTGTAGAGGTTTTAGTATTTATACAACAAATACTTAATCAATTGTCCAGTTTTGCTTGACCACTCCACTTTTCTTATCAACATATAATTACCGAATCATTTAGTGTCAGGCGCGTTTTGATTCACTACTACACTCTAATTATTTAGCAATAATTACTGTTATTGGCTCTATATAGTAGAATATAGCTATTGCTACGATTAATCCCAAATACAGTTTTATTAAATCTGGTAATGTATACTCTGTACGATTATTCGAAAGAAAACCCGAAGTATAATTCACAATAAATCCGAATAGAACTAGAGCCAACAACTCTACCACATCTCGTTTTGAAAACAATATTATGAAAGAATAACCGAGAACACCGATTATCAAGAACACCACTATTACTATTTTTTTGGGCTTCTTTTCCATTTTCTTTCCTCATCAACATCTGTATATTAGAAGTTACGTAAAGATTTCGAACGTGTTCTCTCAAAGTAAAGTATAGGTAGCAAAACGACTACGGTGAGAGAATAATCTAACGAATAAGACTAAATATCAGTTTTAATATATGCGTGACACCTCATTCAGTTTTCATAGATTAAAACCCTGGGAGACTTGCCGAAGAAGTACTCCTATACATAGGATTATTAGGCCCCTGTTGATAAGCAAGGTAATTGTGCCATATGCTTAATCTTTGGTATATTTTGTCACCAATAAAGTATGTATACGTTTCAGTGTATTGTCCCTTAGAGATTCCCGGAAATGAGCTCAATGACATAACCAAATCAAGTCCAGCAACTATTGTTACTATACATTTTACAACTGGCTCATCAGGAAAATCATACATTGTAAATAATCCAGCAGCAAGTAACACAATCTTGCCGGCGGCTGCTTCAGCTGCAGTTACAGTATGATAAGTGTAGCTTGGGGTGGAATCAAATGCGTTAAATGTCTTATAGACTGCTTTTTCTGAGTAATTGTAAGCTATGAATAAGGCATATGTTCCTGAAGCGCATCTTAGC
>JAQWBU010000118.1 GCA_028706195.1 Eubacteriales bacterium | reverse complement strand
AGGAGTTGACAAAATGAAAA
Organism: Eubacteriales bacterium; assembly: GCA_028706195.1. GTDB lineage: Bacteria > Bacillota > Clostridia > Saccharofermentanales > DTU023 > DTU032. The sequence continues at coordinate 4,311 of JAQWBU010000118.1, read as the reverse complement.
TCGCATTAGGTAGTGATCATGCCGGATATGACTTAAAAATGTACATAAGAGCCCATCTGGAAGCGCAGGGGCATGAAGTTAATGATCTTGGCGTGCATAACAATGAACGTAGCGACTATCCCGTTTACGGCAAAAAAGTAGCCAAGGAAGTGGCAAACGGCAACAGCGATTTCGCCATTGTCTGCTGCGGGACAGGTGTCGGCATATCTATTGCCGCCAATAAGGTGAAGGGTATACGCTGCTGCTGCTGCAGTGAACCCTACTCAGCCCGCATGTCAAGGCGCCATAATAACTGCAATGTCCTGGCTCTGGGTGGACGCGTCGTAGGCGACGAGCTGGCTCTGATGATAGTTGATGAGTTTCTGGCAACTGAATTCGAAGGTGGTCGTCACGAAAGAAGAGTGAATCTGATCAGCGAACTGGATGAATACTGATCTTGGCCCAATAAGCGAAAGACGCTTACTTATGCTAATCTTAGAATATGTGAATTTCAGCTTGGAATAGATAGATCTGTGAATTTTATCTGACTTATATTTTAAAATTTGCTGACCGATTAAAGGAGAGCAAGAAAAAATATGAAGAAACTCTGTGATTTTTTGGGTATGACACCGTTATTCGCTGGTCTTGACCAGTCTGTTTACCATGAGTTCTGTTATAACACCAATATTAAAACCTATTGGAAAGGCGAAGTAATTGTCAACGAAGGGGATCCCTGTACCGGAATAGGAATATTATTGGACGGGCAGGTAGCCAGACAGAAATACTCTGCTTCGGGTGAATTTTCCACCCTTGATTTACTTGGGCCCGGAGACACTTTCGGCACGACTCTGATATTTTCGACTCGTAAAAAATATCCGTTCACCCTTGAAGCTGTCTCTCATTGCAAAATAGTAAAGATGACAAGAGACGTCTTACTGGCGATGATTTCCAAGAATCCTCAGCTGCTCCTGAACTATATGCAGCAGTTATCTGACCGGTCAACGGAACAGGATAAACGGATTAATCTGCTATCGCAAAAAACTTTGCGCTTAAAAATCGGGCACTACCTGCTCCAGCTTCTTGAAGAACAGCTAGACGATCATGATATATCTTTGGAACAGGCGCTTCGATATCCGACAACTTACGCTGTGGAGCTTCCGGTATCCAAGGAAGTAGTTTCCCGCCTGTTGGCAATGCCCCGACCCTCTTTCTCCAGAGAGCTGATCAGCATGGAGAATGATGGTCTGATCAGGGTCAACGGCCGCGTGATCTGGTTGTTGGACATCAGAGGTTTGGCCAACGATATTGTTATCGATTCTGAGGAATTTCCAGCTGGTTGAGCAAGCCTGAAGCAAAGCTTTCCATCAGAATATCTGATGAGATTGTACAAGTATTTGTCCAAAGACTGTGTCGTAAAGATATTGCATTTCTCTTTGCTTTAATTATAAAATTAACGGGATGCAATATTTTTTTATAAAAATTTCACCGATCCCGGGAATATACAAGACAAATTATATTTGCAAAAAATGAAAATGAGGTGCACACATGACATTTAAATCCGACATTGAAATCGCTCAGTCGACGGAAATGAGACCAATTGATGAAGTTGCAAAGTCTGCAGGTATTTCTTCAGATTTGCTCGAACACTATGGTAAATACAAAGCCAAGGTGTCGCTGGAAGCTTTGTCAGAATCTGAGGGCCAGCAACAGGGCAAACTTATACTGATGACTGCGATTACTCCAACTCCTGCCGGAGAAGGTAAGACCACCACAACAATCGGTCTGGCTGATGCCCTGGCTAAGCTGGGCAAAAAGAGCACAGTCGCATTACGCGAACCTTCCATGGGTCCCGTGTTTGGAGTTAAGGGCGGAGCTGCAGGCGGTGGCTATGCTCAGGTAGTACCGATGGAAGATTTAAACCTGCATTTCACCGGTGATTTCCACGCGATCGGAGCGGCCAACAACTTGCTGGCTGCCATGTTGGACAACCATATTCAACAGGGCAACAGCCTCAATATAGATCCTCGTCAGATCACCTGGAAACGTGTAGTTGACATGAATGACAGGCAGCTGCGCTTTGTTGTAGACGGTCTCGGTGGTAAAGCGAATGGCACACCGCGCGAAGACGGTTTTGATATTACAGTTGCGTCGGAAGTCATGGCCATATTCTGTCTGGCTACCAGCCTTCAGGATTTGAAAGCCCGTCTTGCAAAAATCGTTGTCGCCTACACCTATGATGGCAAACCGGTTACCTGCGCTGATCTCAAAGCAGAAGGCGCAATGACCGCTTTGTTGAAAGACGCTATTAAACCCAATCTGGTCCAGACATTGGAAGGCACACCGGCCTTCGTACACGGCGGACCTTTCGCAAATATCGCTCATGGCTGCAACAGCATTCTGGCAACAAAACTGGCACTGAATAACTTCGATTACTTAGTCACTGAGGCAGGCTTCGGCGGAGATCTGGGAGCTGAAAAGTTCGTCGATATCAAATGCCGTGCTGCCGGACTGAGACCTGACGCAGTTGTTATTGTCGCTACGGTCCGCGCCCTTAAAATGCATGGCGGGGTAGCCAAGACTGATCTGAAAGGTGAGAACCTTGATGCTCTGGCGAAGGGCATGCCTAACTTATTGCAGCACGTTGAGAATATGCAGGAAATTTTCGAACTTCCTGTCGTGGTAGCAATTAACCGTTTCCCCGATGATTCGGAAGCAGAGCTCGAACTGGTTCGCGAAGAGTGCCGGAAACTTGACGTTAATGTTGCGCTTTCGGAAGTCTGGGGCAAAGGCGGCGAAGGCGGTCTGGAACTAGCCGAGGAAGTTGTTCGTCTTGTCGAAGCTGGTTCTGACAGAACACCTCACTATACATATGAACTCGATACAACAATCGAGGAGAAAATCGAAGCTATTGCCAAGCGCATGTATCGTGCCGACGGTGTAGTTTATACCAACAAAGCCCGTAAACAACTCAAGGAGCTGGCGGATAATGGTTTTGGTGACCTGCCTGTGTGCATGGCCAAGACACAATATTCTTTCTCAGATGACCCGTCCCTGATCGGCACACCTCGTGGTTTCGAGATTACCGTATCCAACCTGAAAGTTTCTGCGGGTGCAGGCTTTATAGTTGCTTTAACCGGTGATGTCATGACTATGCCCGGACTGCCGCGCGTACCTTCCGCTGAGAAGATCGATGTGGACGAAAACGGCAAAATCTCAGGTTTGTTTTAAATCGCATTGACCTCTTGTCAAATTTGTTATCTAATAGGGGTTGCTCGCAAGAACAGCCCCTTTATTTTTGGGAAAAGCTGAGCTCATATTTCATGGAAAGCGTAACTGCATTTCTAACTCCGGGACTAACTTTTATGTGATTATTTATGCGTTAGCTTTATGCTTATGCTAGAATACCGTTAACTGATGTGAAATAACTTTATACCACTCATTAGATTATTAATGAGCGATGCATTCGAAGCGACAGGAAAGGTGCTCAAAATGGAAGAATTAAAAAAATATATGCAGGAAGCCGCAAGCTTTATGGACCGCACAGCTGGTGTGTTGGATGAAGAGGGTTTAGTACTTGCGTCGACAGACGTCGAGCTCGAAGGCACAGAGGATTCTGTAGCCAAGGCAGTTTTGGCATCCGGTGAACATATCGTTTTCAGTGAAGATCGTTCCTATATGAAGATTGAGCGTACGCGAAACAGCTTTATCTGCTTTGTGGATGGTGTAGACGAACAGTCTCAGGTATATCTGGAATTGTTGAAGCGCTGGATTGAGTCGTCCTATGTTGAAAAAGGGAATGCGGAAGAAAAAGAAAACTTTATCAAGAATGTGCTGCTGGAAAACGAATTACCAGGCGACGTTCCTTTAAAAGCACGGGATCTGAAGATAGCATACCCGGTCCCCCGTCAGCTTTATATTGTCAGAGTAAACCCGGGCAAGTCAGCTGATGTGCTAACGGTATTGGAACATCTTTTCCCCGATTGGGAACGTGACTTTGTTTTCCCGATGGATGAAGAAAATATTGTAGTAATGTTGGAAATCCATTCAGGCGACAAGGCGCGCACAGCAAGTGAAGAGGCTTCATTGATTCTCGATACGATCAATACAGAGGCCAAAGCACATGCCTATATTGGTGTCAGCATGCCTGCAGAAACGTTGAAAGACACTGCGAAATCATATCGTGAAGCCTCAATGGCTTTAATCGTCGGACAGATTTTTGACGAAGAATCCAGCATTATGCGTTATGACAGACTGGGTCTGGGACGTCTGATTTATCAGCTGCCCAAAACTCTCTGTGAACTCTTCCTCTCCGAAGTATTTGAGGAAGGTGCT
>JAQWBU010000117.1 GCA_028706195.1 Eubacteriales bacterium | reverse complement strand
AAACAGAGCAGTTATCAATTACGCGAGCAGCTGCGCGTCCTCAGCACCGGACAAGGCAGCGAACGACTGCTTCCAAGTATGAGCAGACAGCAGCTCCTGGAAAAGGCTGTGGAAGAAAACTTGCCGGCCGATGACAGAGCCATTGCAATTGCTATGGAAGAGGAAGATTATCCGGAAGACCTGAAGCGGTCCCTCGCCAGGCGGAAAGAGGAGCTGGAGTTTAACCGCAATAATTATAATCAGGCCTTAAGTGAATACAGCAAGAAACAGGCACACATGTCCCTGGCATATCGGCATTCAGAAAGATCCGAGAACATTGCATTGCTTTTAGAGGATCTGGATGAAAAAATTGAGAAAGTTGAGTCAAGGGTCCATCAGTTGGAGCTGGCGCAAAAGTACCTGGCTGATGCGGAGGAAGAAATGCGCCGCAATTTCAGTCCGGAATTGAGGACTTTGACAGCCAAATATTTGAGGAAACTGACTTTAGGCCGTTACGATGATGTTCTTATTGATACTGATATGAAGCTGCAGCTGCGTCTGACCGGAGAAACACTGTTCAGAGATGCAGAGTACATGAGCGGGGGCTGCTATGATCAGGTCTATTTAGCTTTAAGGCTGGCCTTGTCTGAGCTCATCACAGGCGAAGAAGTTCCCCCTCTGATTCTGGATGATGTCCTGGTTCAATTCGATGAGGAGCGCATGGAAGCAGCCTTGAATCTGCTGGCTGAACTGAGCAGAGAAGAGTCGGAAGAAGACACGCTTGGAGAATCTCGCCAGATTCTCTTATTCTCCTGCCATGAGAGAGTAGCGGAAGTAGCCGAATCCGCTGGCGGTTTTGATATTCAGAGGATGTAGCCGGGAAGAGCTGAGCAGTCAGAAGCGATCTTTATCAAATGTCCATGACGATCCGTCCATCGGTGATTTCGATAATACGGTCGGCTTTCTCAGCGATGCGGCGGTCATGAGTGATGACGACGAAAGTAGTTCCTATTTTCTGATTGATTTCACGCATTAAATTGTAAATGATTTCAGTCGTGTCTGAGTCAAGGTTTCCTGTTGGCTCATCTGCCAGTATAATTTTCGGCTCATTCATCAGGGCGCGTGCAATGGCAGTTCTTTGCTGCTGGCCGCCGGACATCTTCCCGGAGGGGTTGTTTTTTACTTTCTCCAGCCCGACCAGATTCATAATCTCATTTGCTCTTTCCACTGCAGATTTCGGAGCGCTGCCATGTTCAATGCGATATGGCATCAGCACGTTTTCGAATGCTGTGAATTCAGGTAATAAATAGTGAAACTGGAAAATAAAGCCAAGCGTACGGTTGCGCAGGGTAGCCAGTTCCTTTTTGTTCATTTGATCGGTGCGCATGCCGTTAATCCAGACCTCACCATCACTAGGCTGATCCAACGTTCCGATGATATTAAGCAGGGTGCTTTTACCGCTGCCGGACTGGCCAATAATTGAGGTAAAGGAAGCATCCTCAATTTCCAGGTCGATGTCGTGGAGCACATGAGTTTGAAACTGGCCGGAACCATATATTTTGTTGATTTTTTTTAATTCAATAACATTAGCCATTGCGAATCACCTCGATTGGATTAAGTTTGGAAGATCTTCTTGCCGGAATCAGGGCGGCAATTGTGGAAACAACAATAGCAAAGGCCGCTGACAGGGCAATGAATCCGGGGTCGATGTAGAGGGGAACTACCGGTGTTCCGTCCGGGTTCAAGGCGAAAGTTGTGAAAGCGTAGGATAAGCCAAGCCCCAGAAGGACCCCGAGGATTGCGCCGGCAATACCCAGCATCAGTCCCTGAAAGACAAAGATCAGGCTGGCCTGACCGTCCTGTATGCCCATAGCCTTGAGTATGCCGAGCTGTCTGGATTTCTGAACAACTGTTATTGCAAGCACGCTGGCTATTCCCAGGAGGACTGAGATCATGACGAAAACCTGAATCATGTACGAGGACACACTCTGGCCGTTAAGACCTGATAATAAAGAAGCGTTAAGATCCTTCCAGTTATCTACAGTTAAAGTGCCTGCTTGTTCAGCTTGAATTTCTGCAGCCAGTGTGTCAGCTGCGAACACGTCCTCTAGCTGCATTTCAATGCTGGTTGCCTTGTCCTCATAGTTAAAGAAGTTTTGCGCGGTGGGCAAGCTGCCGAGAACCCAGGACTTGTTCAGGTTAGCAACACCAAGATCAAAGATGCCGGTGACCTTCATCGTTTCTCTCTTGCCTTCGCCCGAGAGCAAAAGCAGCTCATCACCCAGAGAGATTTCGGCTTCTTCTTTCAGTTCCGTACCGATAAGTACTTCGCCTTCTTTGGCAGGGAGATTGCCTTCAAGTTTATCAGTTATTTTATAGATACCATCTGCAATATTAAAATTAAGACCTCGCAGCAAAATGCTGTAGCTATCATCATCGAGGCTGAGCAGGGCAGGACCGTCTGCGGTTGCTGAGACGAAACGGACTGACTCGTAATTATCGTCGATATCCTGCTCCAATTTATCGTAATTATCTATCAGAGCATCATCCAATTTGTTGCTGATAGTGATCTGTGATTGACTGCCTATAGTGGAGTCGACCAATTCTATCTGTAAGCCCTGAATCAGTGAACCGATGAAGATCTGAACGGAAACGCCGATAGCGATTCCTATCGCTATGAGAATGGTTTGCCCCCTGCCGGAGCGTAAGAAGCGTACTGCAATAGTGAAAGCCAGTCTCATAATATTGCTCCTTCCAGGTCACGTAAATCTTCCAGTGAATTTGACACGAAGTCCGCTTTCAGTGTCCCGAGTTCATCCCCCAGTTTACTGATGGCGCTGCCGCCGATTATGATCTTAATATCAGGAAAAGTATTGCGAAGAGATTCTATGATTCTGCGCGTTGAAAAGAGGTGATAGGGATTGGATATGCTGATTGCAACATAGTCAATAGCCTCATACTCCAATCCTGCTTCAAAGACACGAAGGGGTGTGTTGCCCCCGACAAAGATGCTGTTATATCCATAAATGGTCAGTGCGTCGTCCACCATGCGAGCCCCTAAATCATGGTATTCTTCCGGTGGACATATCACAGCTACCGTCTTCCCTTTGGGCGTGTTGAGAGAATTTCTTTCGGTTATAACAAAGGGATACAAGTTCTCCACAATTGTTCTGATAATGGAAGTGCGTACATGCTCCCTCCAAATGTCTATATTTTCATCCTCGCTTTGCTGCATGTTATTCAGAGAGTAAGTCAGAAGATCGAAAACTTCGATCACAGACAAACTCTTTCTCTCTTTCAGTTCAAGGACAAAGCGCAGGGCTTCATAACGATCGGTCGTTTCCAGAATTTCCAGAAACTTAGATAAATCTGAATTCATCACAGTTACCTCTATCTTCTTGTAAGAATATAGCTTTTTTATATTGAATAGCATTAATATACTATTGATTGAGGAATAAAGAAAGGTGAGCGTCCGGATATGAAAAGACGATTAAAGATTGTATTGCTTATAGTTGCGGTTTTGCTTCTTCTTGGGAGTATTGTTCCGTATTTCATTCCTCTAACATCTTACAAAGATTTTGAACCGGAGAACTTATTTCCTGAAAGCAGGATCGAAGAAGTGGACGGTGTCGAGCTTCACTACCGGATTTTCTTTCCGGAAGAAAGGCCTGTGGGTAAAATCTTACTCGTTCACGGATTGGGAGGCTCCACCTTTTCATGGAATTCCAATATGGAATACCTGAGAGATGCCGGATATGTGGTCGTAGCTGTGGATTTACCCGCATTTGGTTACAGCAGCAGGAAACCTGAGATCGATCATAGTCAAAAAAACAGAAGTAAATTACTGTGGCTATTGCTTGCCTCCATAGATGAGAAGCAGATTCAAGACAAATCAGATGGCTGGACACTGGTAGGTCATTCCATGGGCGGAGGAACAGTTGCTGCGATGGCAATGGCTGAGGCCGAGAAGACAAAGGCTGTGGTTTTCGTGGATGCTGCGCTGTTTTCATTCAATAGTAGGGTAGCAGTATGGGCTCTGGCTTATCCTCCGCTGAGCAGGTGGGCTCAGGTTGTTCTGCGGTATTCTATATTAAAAAAAGACAGAATAGAGTCATTTCTGAATTCGGCATATGGCAGAAGCCCGGATGAAAAGGAGATTTCAGGGTACCTGCGTCCCCTTGAGCAGCCCGGTACAGAGGGGGCTCTGCTTGATTTCGTGAAAACTTCTTCCAGTGAAGCGATTGATCCATTAGGTGAAGCTGAAATCCCAATACTTGCCATCTGGGGAGAAAATGATAACTGGGTGCCCTTAGCAGAAGCTGAACAAATAAGAAATATGATACCAGGGATGGAGCTGGAAGTAATA
>JAQWBU010000116.1 GCA_028706195.1 Eubacteriales bacterium | reverse complement strand
GTTTTGGTAGCTACTTCTTTAACTAACTGTGCGCCCATGTTTTCAAAACGGTCTTCCAGCTCAATCTCACGTGCGATAGTCACGCCGTCGTTGGTGATTACGGGTGCGCCATACTGCTTATCCAGTACAACATTGCGACCTTTCGGGCCCAACGTAATTCGCACAGTGTCTGCTAATTTGTTAACACCTGTAACCAGAGATTTACGAGCATCCTCTGTGTATTTTAAATCTTTTGCCATAGTTTTACTCCTTAATTAATACTTATTTCGCGTTTTAACGCTCTTATTCAACTATTGCCAGGATATCGCCCTGTCGCAAAATGGTGAATTCATCGTCATCAATTTTGACTTCGGTGCCTGCATACTTGCTGATCAGCACCTGATCTCCGACTTCAACTTCCATAATGACGTCTTTGCCGTCAATTATTCCACCTGGACCAACTGCGACTATCTCTGCTACCTGAGGTTTCTCTTTTGCAGATGAGGGCAAGACGATCCCACCTTTAGTAGTTTCTTCTGTTTCGAGCATACGGATAACAACGCGGTCACCCAACGGTCTGATTTTCATAATGTACCTCCTAAATTTTTTGCTATATAAGTGTATGACTCTTTTCGCAAATTTAGCACTCTATTGCCTCGAGTGCTAATCCATTACTTAATATAACATGCAGATAAAGATTGTCAAGCGAAAAAATACTAAATAATCGTGTCCAAAAGTGACATGAAAATGTCTTTGTCAGAAAAGAAATCCAGAATCATTGAAGAGGAAAGGGCCGAATGTAGTGTTTCGTAGTTAACAGCCAGCGCCGTAAGAATCATAGTGATGAGCCAGATTGTTATTAATCCGAAGATGCCGCCCAGCAATAAACCGCCGAGACGATTGGCCCAGCCAAGCAGAGGAATGTGATCCAGGATACGGGATACTGCACTGGCAACGCCGCCCAGTATTGCCCGAAGAACTAAGAACAGTATCAAAAATGCGATTGCTCCGAGAAATAGACGGGCAGTCGCCTCCCCGGCCTGAACAGCCAGTGACTCCTGCGCTGGCTCAGTTTGCATAATAATGCCTCGAGCCCATCGTTCCGGCATAAAGTTTGTCAGAGGGGAAACGACATTATCACCTACAGACTGGAATTGCTCGCCTACACTGTTGGTAATAGAATCAGTCGTTTTTTGGAAAAAGCCCAAATCTGTCAACCAGTCTGTGAAAGGATTCAACAAGAGATATGAAAGAACAATTGCTATCACAGAACTGGCAAACTGAAGCAGAGTGCGCAGCAAGCCTCGGCGGTAACCGTATAGTAAGAAAGCTATGAAAAGAAAAACGACGGCGATATCATATATATAATTCATCATCATCAGAGCTCCCGGCGTAGAATTCAAAGTGACTGCCATCCAGAAGTACTGTTTCGCCGTCAGTGACGTCAGCTTCCAGTAAAGCAGCTTCTATACCGCTTTGAACGATTAAGCGCTGAAATCGCCGTGTGGACTCGGTGTCGGAGAAATTCGTTGACAACATTAATTCGCGAATAAAGGGACCCTCAACAGAGACAAGGCCCATTTTGCGTCCGATAGTGAATGGGAATGCTTCCTTCGGACGATAAACAGGAATAGCTGTTTCCTCATCAAGCTCAGGTTCAGGCAAGTGAGGTACTTCACTGAGCAAAGCGTTTACCAATTCGTTTACGCCGGCATGAGTGACTGCTGAGACTTTAAATACACGATAGCCCTCAGCGCTGATTTCTGATGCCAGTAGATCAACAATCTCATCATCGGCAACGTCGATCTTATTCAGAACCACCCACTGTTCCTTCTTCGCCATACTGCTCTTGTATGATTTCAACTCATGATTGATTGTATGAAAGGCATCTAAAGGATCAACACCATATAGCCCTGACGCATCAACTATGTGTAAGAGTAAACGTGAACGTTCCGCATGCCGCAGAAAATCAAGGCCCATGCCTGCGCCTTCTGAGGCATTTTCAATGATGCCGGGAACATCGGCCACGATAATACTGCTTTCTTCCCGTTGGACAACGCCTAAAACAGGTTGAATTGTAGTAAAGGGGTAATCTGCTATTTTCGGTTTGGCAGCGGAAATCACCGAGAGAAGTGTCGATTTTCCGGCATTCGGATAGCCCAGCAAGGCGACATCAGCCAAAAGACGCAGTTCCAGACGCAGGGTTCGTTCCACACCGGTAGTTCCGGCTGAAGCGAACTTTGGCGCCTGTCGGACGGAATTTTTGAAACTGGCATTGCCTCGGCCTCCACGACCACCCTTTGCAGCGACAATTTCATCCCCTTCCTCCTTGAGGTCAGCGATCAAAATGCCCTCTTCATCATCAAAGATAAGGGTGCCTACGGGAACCTGCACAATCAAATCATCAGCGCTAGCGCCTGTCCGCAGATTGCCCATGCCGTTTTGACCATCTTTAGCGAAAAAATGCCTTCTATAACGGAAGGCCTCCAGCGTATTAATGCTTTTGTCCGCACGAAAAATAACGTCCCCGCCTCGGCCGCCATGGCCACCATCAGGGCCACCGTCAGGGATGTATTTCTCACGCCTGAACGAGACACACCCGTTGCCGCCGTGGCCGGAACGTACTTCTATTGTTGCTTGATCATAAAACATAGATCAATAAGTGTTTCAATTTTGCTCGAGGTGATCTTATTGCTCGAAAGGATAAACACTCGCTTTGGTCTTATCTCGGCCCAAACGTTCAAAACGCACTGTTCCATCAATCAGAGCAAATAAAGTATCGTCTTTGCCTATGCCGACATTATGACCCGGATGGATCTTGGTGCCGCGCTGGCGGTAAATGATATTACCGGCCAGACAAGTCTGACCATCACCCAGCTTCGCTCCTAAACGCTTTGATTTAGAATCGCGACCGTTGCGTGTGCTGCCCATGCCCTTTTTATGGGCTAAAAGTTGTATATCTACTCGAATCATTCTGTTTTCCTCCGTAATATTCGTCACAGTCTAATTACTGATATATATCCGCATTTCTTAGCGTTCATCAATACATCTTATGTATTGCGAACTATAACTGGTCTCAAGTTGCATACAGCCAATCCGAACACTGGCCATCAAGCTTGCTATCTGTATCAGCTGCTCTCTGTCATCGCTCTCATATGAAACCTGACAGCTGATGAGACCATCTTCAGCCCGATAATCGGGTTCAATATGCGCTATGTCCTGTAAGCTGCCGATCGCGGTTTGCGCGATAGCGGAAGCTGCAGCACACATAATGTTTTCGCCCTTAACTGCAGTACCCGCGTGTCCTTCTAAAGTAAAAGAAACAACGCGATCTTCCTGATCCAGTTTGAAGCGCGCAATCAGCAAGTTTAGCCCACGATCTCGCTAATGCGTACTTTGGTATAAGCTTGACGGTGACCTTGCTTCCTGCGATAGCCTTTCTTGGGCTTGTATTTGAAGACATGGATCTTCTTGCCGCGTCCTTGTTTCACTACTTCAGCTTTAACTGAAGCACCCTCCACAAAGGGCTTACCGGCCTTTAGACTGTCGCCGTCATGGACTGCGAGAACCTGATCAAAGACAATCTTGTCCTCAGCTTCTCCGTCAAGTTTCTCAACAAAAACTTCGTCACCTACTGCGACGCGGTATTGTTTACCGCCTGTTAAAATAATTGCGTAATTCACGTGCGTTCCTCCTAAAAGACTCGCCTGACTTAGGTTGCCGACAAGCAGCATTAAGACCCCGCCAGAGCGGTCGCCGAATTATCATACGACACGAGTCATAAACTGTCAAATCGATTTCCGGGTGATAGCTCAGAAGGTTACAGAAAAATCTTCCACTTCTGAATGGCTTATTTATTGTATTATATTAGCTATGAAATTACAATTTATTAAGGTCATGCAAAGATGTGGAGTGAAACATGGAAATGCTAAATGAGAAATCCGATCAGAGTCACGAATCCAAATTTTATCAGCTGACCGGACAAAGCGAACCTGATTACGAGAAATTTGCAGCATTAGTATCAACGGGAAATAAGATTTTCTTTGTCGGTATCGGTGGCATCAGTATGTGTGGTCTGGCTGAATTATCCGCTCGTCGAGGTGCCGAATGTTTCGGTTCTGATCAAAACCCTAACCAACGCACAGCTTATCTGCAAAAAGAATTTGGTATGAAAATCCGGAATGAACATCGGGCGGAAAATATCGACGAAGTTCAGCCCGATTTGGTCGTTTATTCCCGGGCGGTCTTTGATGATAATCCTGAAAGATTGCGCTCCGTCGAACTAGGCATTCCCTGTATTGAAAGGGCTATCTTCCTGGGCTCTCTACTGAGACTTTACGACAGGGTGATTAACATCAGCGGCACTAAT
>JAQWBU010000020.1 GCA_028706195.1 Eubacteriales bacterium | reverse complement strand
TCTCAAGGAGGGACAACGACGCCCTCAACTGCACGGTTTCATTATCCCACGTGGAGTGTGGGAATAACAAAAATGTCTGTTGTAGAAACACTGAAATTTCTACAACAACAATATACAAGGAGGAAAACAATGGAAGAAGTAATGATTCGTTTGAGAATGAGTAACTCGGATGCCCACTACGGCGGAAACCTGGTGGATGGGGGGCGAATAATGCAACTCTTCGGTGATGTGGCAACTGAGTTATTGATCCGACGTGATGGTGACGAAGGTCTCTTTGTAGCCTACGATTCAGTGGAATTCACAGCGCCGGTTTACGCAGGGGACTTTATAGAGGTATCAGGCCGCATAGTTTCTGAAGGGAATACTTCCCGCAAGATGACTTTCGAAGCCTACAAAGTGATCAGGCCGCTGCCGGACATTTCCGATTCAGCTGCTGAGGTTTTAGAAAAGCCCATCCTGGTATGCATGGCAAGCGGCACTTGTGTCGTACCTTCAGACAGACAACGCAATAATTAATTTAACAGGAGATTTAAATGAGGAAAGACTTGGCAAATAAACTTATTATTACTGCCGCCATCAGCGGCGCGGAAGTTACCCAGGAAATGAATCCCAACGTTCCCTATACCGTTGAGGAATTCGTCAGAGAAGCCAAATCGGCAGTTGCTGCCGGAGCTGCAGTTATTCACCTGCATGTACGGGAAGATGACGGCACACCGACGCAGGATCGTGATCGTTTCGCTGAAATTATCAGCGCGATCGAAGCAGAATGCCCCGATGTTATTATTCAACCTTCCACGGGCGGTGCTACCGGCATGTCGGCAGATGAGCGTCTGCAACCTACGGAGCTAAATCCCGAGATGGCCAGTCTTGACTGCGGGACCTTGAATTTCGGCGGCGATGAAATTTTTGTCAATACGGAAAACATGATTATAGAATTCGCTGCACGCATGCACGAACGCAATATCATGCCTGAACTGGAATGCTTTGACAAAAGCATGATCGATATGGCTTTGCGTTTACACAAAAAGGGCTATATCAAGGCGCCGCTGCATTTCAATCTGGTTTTGGGCGTGAATGGAGGCATCAGCGCCACACCGCGGGATCTGCTCTTCCTGGTTGAATCCCTACCTGAAGATGCCACTTTCACAGTCTCCGCCATGGGCAGGCATCAGCTGACATTGAATGTCATGAGCATGCTCCTGGGCGGACATGTACGCACCGGCTTTGAGGACAACCTCATGCTGGATCGAGGCGTCGTGGCGGAAAGCAACGGTGTGCTGGTTGAGCGCCTGGTACGCATCGCCCAAGAATTAAATCTGGAAATCGCTACTCCGGATGAGGCCCGCGAAATTATGGGTCTGCCTTTAAAAAAGAAGCAGGGGGAATAGAAGAAATATGGCAATGGGAAATAAATATGGCAGTCATCGTGTAATCGAGCCAAAAGGTTTGCTGCCACAGGCCGCACAGAAGATCAACAACACAATGGAAATCTATGACAACGAGATTCTGATCGATGTGACGGCATTGAATATAGATTCCGCAAGTTTCCATCAACTCTGGGATGAGGCGCAGGCGGATGAAACAGCTCTCAAAGCGAAGATCCTCGAGATCGTGAATGAACGCGGGAAAATGCAGAATCCGGTTACGGGCTCCGGGGGTATGCTGATGGGTACAATTGCTGAAATCGGTTCAGCTCTCAGCGGGCGTGATCTGGCTGTAGGCGATCGCATCGCCACCCTGGTTTCGCTCTCACTGACTCCGCTGAAGATTGAAGAAATCACAGCTGTGCATCCCGAGATCGAACGGGTTGAGATCAAGGGTCAGGCGATTCTCTTCGAGAGCGGCATCTACGCAAAACTGCCGGACGATATGAGCGAAAACCTGGCTCTGGCTGCTCTGGATGTTTGTGGAGCTCCCGCGCAGACTGCGCACATAGTCAAGCCGAATTATTCCGTCTTGATTCTGGGAGCCGGAGGCAAGAGCGGTATGCTCTGCGCTTATGAAGCCATGCGCCGCGTCGGTCCCTGTGGCAGGGTCGTCGGTATGAGCCACAACGATCGCCCGCAAAGCATCTTGCTCGATAACAATCTCGTCCACGAGTTTTTCATAGCTGATGCCAGAAACCCTGTGGAAGTAATGGATAAGGCTCTTGTTTGTAATGACGGCAAGGAGTATGACGTCTGTATCAACGTTGTGAATATCGAAGGCAGCGAAATGTCTTCCATACTGCCTGTTCGCGAAGGCGGGCTGGTTTATTTCTTCAGTATGGCAACTAGCTTTACACGCGCCGCACTCGGTGCCGAAGGAATCGGAAAAGATCTGACGATGATGGTCGGAAACGGATACAGCAAAAACCACGCTGAAATAACCTTGGATATCCTGCGTCAAAGCGATGCCTTACGCCGGATTTTTGAAGAAAATTATTTATAGGAAGAGCTATAAATAGAAAGGTTCACAATGAAAGCTGAAGATAAATATATCAATAA
Organism: Eubacteriales bacterium; assembly: GCA_028706195.1. GTDB lineage: Bacteria > Bacillota > Clostridia > Saccharofermentanales > DTU023 > DTU032. Next base: position 15,760 of record JAQWBU010000020.1, on the reverse strand, counting down.
AGAAGCAGAGATCCGAAGACAGGAACTCTTCGCTGACGTCCCTGATGAACAGTGGAATGACTGGCATTGGCAGGTACGCAATCGTATTACTACAGTGGAAGGCTTGCGTAAATACCTGCCTTTAGACAATGAGGCTGTAGAGGGCGTGGAAGAAGCCCTGAAACATTTCCGTATGGCTATCACGCCCTATTATCTGACTTTGATCGACCCGGATGATCCCTTTGATCCGGTGCGGCTGCAGGCAGTTCCCAGCTATATGGAAAGCGTGCGCAAGGAAGAGGATTTGCTCGATCCTCTGGAGGAGGATGCTGATTCGCCGGTTCCCGGTCTGACTCATCGCTATCCGGATCGCGTACTCTTTTTAATTACTGACATGTGTTCCATGTACTGTCGTCACTGCACCAGAAGACGTCTGGCCGGACAAAAGGACGGAGCTCGCAGTATCAGCGATATCGATGCCTGTATTGATTACATTCGCAGCAAGCCTATGGTCAGGGACATCGTACTTTCCGGCGGCGACGCTTTGCTGATGGACGAGGAACGTCTCGAATACATAATTTCCAAATTACGCGCGATCGATCATGTCGAAATCATACGTCTCGGCACCCGGACTCCGGTGGTCATGCCCCAGCGCATTACGCAGCAGTTGTGTGACATGCTGAAGAAGTACCACCCGATCTGGCTCAACACCCACTTCAATCATCCGCAGGAAATTACCGCAGAAAGCAGACGGGCTTGTGAGCTTTTGACGAATTCCGGCATCCCGGTAAGTAATCAATCCGTGCTCCTGCGCGGTGTCAATGATTGCGTTCACGTACAGCGCAAACTCGTGAACGGTTTGGTTTACATTCGCGTTCGTCCCTACTACATCTATCAGTGTGACCTCTCACTTGGAATCAGCCACTTCCGCACCCCTATCAGTAAGGGTATTGAAATTATTGAAGGGCTGCGCGGGCATACTACCGGTTTCGCTGTACCTACTTATGTGGTAGATGCTCCGGGCGGCGGCGGGAAAATCCCGGTTGGACCCAATTACATAATCTCGCAAAACCCGGATCACACTGTTTTGCGCAATTACGAGGGACTGATAACCAGCTACAAAGAGCCGACTGCCTATACGGAAGAATGCCATTGTCCGGTGTGCAGCGGCAAAGAAAGTGTTGAATTCATAGGCGTATCGCGCCTGCTGGCGGGACAGGATCTAAACATCGTGCCCAATAAATTATTGCGCAAAGAAAAAGTTAAGGAAGGCGTTAAATACGAATAAGTGAAAAAACCCTCTGCATCTGAACTTATTGCTCTGGGCGGTCTGGATAAGCTGCGTTCTCTGGCCATTATCGGTTTGTCAAAAAATGCCGGCAAGACGACGAGCCTCAATCATTTGATTCGCGCCTGGACCGAAGAAGAAAAGGAGCGTCCTCTGGCTCTGACTTCAGTCGGCCGTGACGGCGAGTCTGAAGACATTGTCTCAGGTATTTGTAAGCCGCGGGTCTATTTGCCAAAAGGACATCTGCTGGCAACTTCGGTAGCTTCATTGCGAAAGTGCGACGCCTTGCTGGATATCCGCGAGCTGAGCGGTATCCGCTCCGCTGTTGGAGAAATTGTCATCGGCAGAACCTTAAGCGACGGTTTCGTTGAACTAGCCGGGCCTTCGCTGGCATCTGAACTGAAGCTCTGCGAAACACTCCTGCGCGCTGAGGAGCCTGACTGCCTGTTTATAGTGGACGGTGCTCTCTCACGCCGCTCGCCGGCCGGCGGCGGCGTCACTGAAGCGGTTGTGCTGGCTGTTTCCTACGGACAATCCGCCTCCGCTGCTACACTTCTGGAGCGTGCAAAGCATGCCGTCAAGCTGCTGACGCTGCCTGCTGTGGAGGCTGTAGACGGCGAAACGATCAGTTCTGCTATAAGTGAAGATGACAATCTGCGCGCTTTGACTCTGGAAGAAGACAGCGTTCAGCCCCGCGTTTTGACTGCTGAAAGTCTATTGGGGGAAGCCGGACGTATTCGTGATTTTTATCGCGTCAGTGACCGGCTCCTCTTCTTACGCGGAGCTGTCACAGAAGTTCTGATAGCCGAGATTTTAAAACTGGCTAATACGGAGCAGTTGCAATTAGTGGTCGAAGACGGCAGCAGACTTTTTATCGGGAGAAATTCCATGAAAAGACTGGAGACTTCGGGAATTGAACTGAAAGTCCTACACCCCTTGTCTTTACGTATCGTTACATTTAATCCCCGGATGGAAGATGGCAGTCCGGTTGAAAACCCGGGCATGGAGGATGAACTGCGCCATGCATTGAATGTTCCGGTCTATGACTTGGGACCGGCGCTGAATTAATCAGATAGTACGCTGTGGGATGCATTAATTTGTGCCTGGCACCCGATTATGCACCGAAGCCGCGCCTGCAAAGATAAGGAAGATGAATTTGTGATCTGTTCAGATGGAGAGAAGAGACGCTTGGGAATCGATCGGATTCTGGAGGCTTGTGTCTGTCGTTCACCGCAGGGGAGGGCCCTGAAGGAACGGCGATATTTATACAAGCCGTCGGAAGAAAAGGTCTTACGCGACGAGTTTCGGGCGATCGCCGAGATCCGCTCTTCGCTGAGTGCATGGTCTCAGGAATGGCGCTCAATTGAAAGCATTCTGGGCCGCTTTCGCAATATTGAAGGAACAGTGCGCGGCATTGATAATGGCCGACTGCTCGATGAGAGTGAACTCTTCGAGATAAAACGTTGTTTTTCGCTGCTGCGCCAACTGACGGAATCACAGAATGCGCTCACAGCTGCTCAGGTCAGGATTGAGCTGCAGGAAGAGGCGGAAGCGTTGCTGAATCCTCCCCACACTTTGACCCGTGGTTTTCACATTTACAGCTCTTATTCCGAAAAACTGAGTAAAGTCAGGCAGCGCAAGCATCTCCTGGAAGCAGAGATTCTGCACGCTCAGGGCGAGGAGAGACAGAAACTCTTAGCTGAAAGAGCCCTGCTCGTGACAGAGGAAAGACAGGAAGAAAACAGGCAGGTGCGCCGCCTTGTAAGAGAGCTGCAGGCACATATGGAGCAATTGTGCAGAAATCTGCGGGCTGTGGCCAGGCTGGATTTTCGTCTGGCCAGGGCAAGAATGGCAGAACACTGGCAGGCGCCGCAGCCTGAAATTTCCGGCGACAGCGAGCCGGCCCGGATTGTAAATGCCTGGCACCCATTAGTGCGTGAACATCTCAAGGCAATTGGCGGCGAGTTTACCCGTCAATCGATCACTTTGGAAAAGGGTTCCACTGTTATCAGCGGTCTCAATATGGGCGGAAAGTCGGTGGCGCTCGAAACCTTCCTGCTCTGCCTGTATTTACTACAACTGGGTTATTGCCCCCCCTGCGATAAAATAAGCACGCCGCTTTTTGATTTTTTCATCTACATGGCTGAAAACCCGGGCAGTGCGGCAGCAGGCCTGTCCTCTTTCGGTATGGAGGCTGCCCGACTGCGCGAGTACTTCCGCCTGAAAGATAAGGGCCGGGCTCTTCTCGTGATGGACGAACCCTGCCGCGGAACCAACCCCCACGAGGCGACGGCAATTATTCGGGCAATTTGCAGGATTTACGCTGAAACAGATTCCAGTCTTTTGCTGGCAACACACTACGAAGTTCCGGAAGCTGAAGGCATTTTTCACTATCAGATTCGGGGAATGCGCGATTTGTCAGAGGAGGAAGAATCGCAGCTGACAATTAATAAAGCAGCTTCACCTGCTGAAGAGCTTTCGGATAAAGATGAAGCTTATAAAGCCGCCTGTGGATATAAACGTGAAGATCTTGACGCAGTTAAGACAATCAGTCAGCTGATGGATTATCAGCTGACAAAAGTTGAAGACGAAACATCAGTGCCGGCAGGCGCTATACGTATAGCTGAGTTAATGGGTATCGATGAAGAGGCTCTGAGTGTTATGCGGGAGGCATACACTGAATTGGATGCATAGATGTGTGCCTGGATGCATAGATGTGTGCCTGGCACCGAATTATGCAGAGCAAGCACTTAAGGAGAACAAGGAGATTTGATGGCTGAATTAAGATTGGATTGGAATAAGGTGGATCAGGCGCGGACCGCTGCTGCGGAAATCGCGCTCGACACTGAGGAGACACTCTCGGGTTTCACCACCGTGACTGTGGAGCGCTCGATCGCAAGGCTTTTCGGAGTTGATTCTGTAGATGAGCATGATGTTCCCTTCTCTAACAGGCTGATAGAGGTTTTGCAGGAAAAGGATCTGCTCGGTCACGGTGCAGCTTATTACATCGGGCGTGCTGCCGTGGGCCAGGATCTGGAACCTCAGGAGTTCGCTGAACTGGTGGCCTGTGGCGAACTGGATCCCGCCCGCCTCAAACCGGTAGATCGTTTTGAGTTGAAATTATGGATTGATGAAGCTGCAGCCAGAAGCATGGCCAGGATCAGGCTCAACCGTCTTCAGCGAGAAGAGCGGCTGGAGCATTACGGTGAGCACGGCGGTCCTTTGCTCTACGTCATCGTTGCCACCGGAAATATCTACGAAGATATCGTGCAGGCTCAGGCAGCTGTAAAACAGGGAGCAGACATCATCGCAGTCATTCGCAGTACCGGACAGAGTCTGCTGGACTATGTACCTTATGGCGCGACGACTGAAGGCTTCGGAGGCACTTTGGCGACTCAGGAAAATTTTCGTCTCATGCGCGCAGCTCTGGATGAGGCCGGCGCGGAAGTAGGACGTTACATCCGTCTTTGCAATTACTGCTCCGGACTTTGCATGCCGGAGATTGCTGTCATGGGCGCTTTGGAAAGACTCGATGTCATGCTGAACGATGCGCTTTACGGCATTTTATTCCGCGATATCAACATGCAAAGGACTCTGATTGATCAGAGTTTTTCCCGCATGATCAATGGCGCCGCCGGTATCATAATCAATACTGGTGAAGACAATTACCTGACTACGTCCGATGCCTTCGAGGAAGCGCACACTGTTTTAGCATCCCAGTTCATCAACGAACAGTTCGCCAAACGGGCCGGCATGCCGGAAGAACTGATGGGGCTGGGCCATGCCTTTGAAATGGACCCTGCACTGCCCAACTCCTTTGTCTACGAGCTGGCCCAAGCGCAAATGGCGCGCCAGATTTTCCCGCATGCTCCTCTGAAATATATGCCGCCGACAAAATTCAAGTGCGGAAATATATTCCAGAGCCAGGTTCAGGACACGCTCTTCAATATGGTCAGCGTGCTGAGTAAGCAGAACATTCACCTCTTAGGCATGATCACCGAAGCGATTCATACACCTTTCATGTCAGACCGGGCGCTGGCGCTGGAGAACGCGCGCTATGTAGCCCGCAGCATGTCTGCCTTGTCGGACGAGGTGGAAATTAAAGAAGGCGGTCTGATGGAGCAGCGCGCAGATGTTGTGCTGGATAAGGCAGTGCAGCTTTTACAGAACATTCAGACTGAGGGCATGTTCCAAACGCTGGCAGAAGGCAAATTTGCAGGCATCAGGCGGGATCCCGACGGCGGCAAGGGTTTGGACGGAGTGATATATCAGGAGGAAGGTTACTACAATCCTTTTATTGAACTCTGTCTGGATGAAGAAGCGGAAATTCTGGCCGCTTTTATGGAAAAACGAAAAGAGGCTGGCAATGAATAAGACAGAGGATGTATCCGAAATGAGAGTTCAGGCAGACCTTACACGACTAAAGCCCTATGGCGACACCATGAACGACGGCAAAGTGCAGGTTTCCTTCACCCTGCCTGTAGCTGACGATGAAAGGGGTCAGGAGGCAGCCAGGGAGATCGTTCTGGCAATGGGTTTATCCAACCCCATCATAACGTGGCATCAGGCTCTTGAAGATAATTTCACCTTTTATGTCGCCTACGGCTCACTGGAATATTCTATTAATTATAACGACATCCACGTTGAGACAGTTGATGTGGAAGTTATGACGATGGCAGAGACTAACGACTTCATACGCCGTCATTTCGGCCGCAAAATAAGGGTGATCGGCGCCAGCACCGGTACCGATGCCCACACGGTCGGAATCGACGCTATCATGAACATGAAAGGCTATGCCGGGCACTACGGGCTGGAACGTTATTCCATGATCGAAGCCAAGAATCTGGGCAGCCAGGTGAAAAACGAAGATTTCATCCGTGCAGCGCTGGACTTCGATGCCGACGCCTTACTGGTTTCACAGACGGTTACGCAGAAGAATATACATATACAGAATCTGACAGAACTGGTTGAACTGCTCGAAGCCGAAGGCTTACGCGAACGCTTTATCCTGATCATCGGCGGTCCGCGCATAAACCATGAACTGGCTAAAGAGCTCGGAGCAGACGCAGGTTTCGGCCCCAATAAATACGCAGACGACGTCGCAAGTTTTATCTGCAAAGAATTATGGGAGCGAAAGGAAGCAGGGCTCTGATCTGCTTTAGACAGACCCGGGCGTCTAAATATATGAATAGAGAGAGGGTAATATGCGATCAAAAATAACTGCTTATGAGGAAATCGTCAAAAGCATAGAGGATGGAATGCAGATCATGATCGGCGGCTTTTTGGCCGATGGAACACCGGAACTGCTGATAGACGCAGTAATTGAAAGCGGCGCGAAAAATCTGACCATTATCGGGAATGACACGGGTGTCCCCGGCCGCGGCATCTCGCGCCTGATCGATACAGATCAGGTCGCCAGAGTGATTACAAGTCATGTCGGCCTTAATCCCAGGACCATCGAGAAAGCGATTGCCGGAACTTTGGACCTGCAGCTGGTGCCTCAGGGCACACTGGCTGAACAGATCCGCTGCGCCGGCGCAGGACTGGGCGGGGCGCTTACCCCCACCGGCTTAGGCACAAAGGTAGCCGAAGGGAAAAGACAGATTGAAGTTCAGGGTAAAACTTACCTTTTGGAAGAGCCTTTGCACGCTGACCTGGCCTTACTCAAGTCAGCCATGTCCGATGAATTCGGCAATTCGTTTTATGAAGGCACCTGCAAGAACTTCAATATTGTGATGGCCTACGCGGCCGATACAGTTATCGTTGAATGCGATCAGCTGCTGGAGATCGGCGACTTGAATCCGAACACTGTCGAAACATCCGGTATTTTGGTGGATCACTTAATAAAAGGAGCTAAATGTGACTATTAATATTCCCATTAAAGACATTATCGCGAAAAAAGCGGCCGCAGAGCTCTTTGACGGCGCTGTGGTAAATCTTGGTATCGGCTTGCCTGAACTGGTAGCTAATTACATACCTGAAGATGTGGAAGTCATACTGCAGTCAGAAAATGGCATTCTCGGCATGGGACCTCATGTCACTGATCCTGCTGTTGATCACAACTGCTTCAATGCGGGAGGCAAATGTGTTTCGCTAAAGCCGGGGAGCATGCTCTTTGATACCACTACATCCTTTATGTTTATCCGAGGCGGTCACGTGGACATTGCAATACTGGGCGCCCTGCAAGTTGATCAGACAGGCTCTCTGGCCAGCCATGAAATTCCCGGAAAATTCATACCAGGTATGGGTGGGGCGATGGATCTGGCGGCAGGTGCCAAGAAGCTGATAGTCGCCACCTCACATACTCAGAAAGGTCAGCCCAAATTGCTGGAAAAAATCACTTTCCCGGCCACCGCCATTAATTGTGTAGACACAATTGTTACCGAACTATGTGTTATCGATATAGTCGACGGGCGCTTTGTCGTACGGGAAATGTCGGCAGATATCAGCAAAAAAGAGCTAGAAGAGTTGACAGCAGCGCCTCTTATGTTTAATCTGTAGGTGAATACCCATTCAGGTTGAAAGAGGAGGTAAGTGATGAAAATCTTTCTGGCAGGTACCGGAACCATGGGATCGGGCATTGCCCAAGTTTTTGCCCAATATGGAAATGAAGTGTACATGTATGACCGTGAGATGAGTTTTGTCGATCGTGGTTATGCAATGGTAGAAAAACAACTCAATCGTCAGGTAGAGAAGGGCCGTATGACAGCTGAAGAAATCGCGTCTACCCTGTCTTTACTGAACAGAACAGAAACACTGGAAGATGCAGCAGATTGCGATATGGTAATAGAGGCAATCTTTGAAGACATGGATGCCAAACACGATCTATTCCGAAAGTTGGATAAGATTTGCCGTCCTGACTGCCTCTTCTGCAGCAATACTTCTTCCCTCTCAATCACAGAAATGGCTCATGGTCTTGACCATGAAGACCAATTCCTCGGCTTTCACTTCTTCAATCCGGCTCCGGTAATGAAGCTGGTTGAGATTGTAAAGGGTGCCAACACTGCTCCTGAGAGCATCGAACGCGCCAAAAAAATCGCCCTTGCCATCGAGAAGGAAGCAGTTGAAGTAAAGGAATCTCCCGGTTTTATTGTCAACCGCATATTGGTCCCCATGATCAACGAAGCCTGCGATCTTTATTATCAGGGCGTAGCTTCAGCTGAAGACATCGACACAGCCATGCGTTTCGGAGCCAATCACCCGATGGGTCCTTTAGCGCTGGGCGATCTGATTGGTCTGGATGTGGTTCTGGATATCATGAATATCCTTTATGAAGAAACAGGAGATCCCAAATACCGCGCAAGTCTGCAGTTAAAGAGCATGGTGCGCGCAGGAAATTTGGGCCGTAAAAGCGGCAAAGGCTTTTACAATTACAAAAAGTAATAGAAAGGTAACTTACAATGACAGAAATTGCAATTATGTCAGCATGTCGTACAGCTATAGGAAGTTATGGCGGGACATTAGCTAACGTATCTGCCGTTGAACTAGCTACCATAGTTATACGTGAAGTAGTGGAACGTTCAGGCGTGGAACCGGAACAAGTAGACGAAGTTTTGATGGGTAGTATTCTCACCGCAGGTTTAGGACAGAACGTAGCCAGACAGGCAGCCATTAAAGCAGGATTGCCGGAAAAGACGGTGGCCTCAACATTGAATAATGTCTGCGGCTCAGGACTTAAAAGCTTAAACATGGCAGCAGCCATGATCCGTAATGGTGATGCCGATATTATGGTCGTAGGCGGCACCGAGAATATGTCTGCCTCCCCCTATTTGCTTGAGCAGGCTCGTTTCGGTTATCGCATGAACGACGGTGTTCTCGTCGACTCAATGATCCGCGATGCTCTCACGGATGCATTTGGTCAATACCATATGGGTATCACAGCTGAAAACGTCGCTGAGAAGTACTCGATAACAAGAGAAGAGCAGGACGCTTTCGCTTATGAAAGCCAGAGGAAAACAAAAGTAGCGCAGGAAGAGGGTCGTTTCAAAAAGGAAATCGTACCCGTCCACATAAAAGAGCGCAAACGTGAATTTGATTTCGATCAGGATGAATATCCGCGCGAAAGTTCTCTCGAATCTCTGGCAAAATTGAGACCGGCTTTTAAGAAGGATGGCTCTGTCACAGCCGGCAACTCCTCCGGCATCAACGACGGCGCCGCTGCCATGCTGATCATGAGCCTGGAAAAGGCTGAAGAACTGGGTCTGAAACCGATGGCTATTCTACGTGAAGGTGTCAGCGTTGGTCTTGACCCGGCAATTATGGGTATGGGTCCCTACTATGCTGTCGAGAAGCTGATGGAGAAAAGTGGATTTAAGCTGGACGATATCGACTTATTCGAGCTGAACGAAGCATTTGCTTCGCAGTCTATCGCTTCAGTCAGAGAACTGGGCATCGACAGCGCAAAAGTTAACGTCAATGGCGGCGCCATCGCGCTCGGACACCCGGTCGGAGCTTCCGGAGCTCGAATCCTGGTCACGCTGCTGCACGAAATGGAAAGACGTGAAGCAAGATACGGAGTAGCCTCCTTATGCATCGGCGGTGGCATGGGTGTCGCCAGTCTGATAGAGCGTTACGCAGACTAAGGAAAGGAGCACAGCATGACTTTAATAAATGTAGAAATGAAAGATAAAATTGCCCTCCTGACCTTGAACAGGCCCGAAGCTTTGAATGCACTGAATTCCGAATTACTCCGTGAACTCTATGATCGCTTGAAGGCCCTGGAGAAAGAGGACGATTTACGTTGTCTGGTCGTTACCGGTTCAGGTGAAAAGGCTTTTGCAGCCGGAGCCGATATCGGCGAGATGGCAGATATGAATCCCGATGAGGCTGAAGAATTTGCAGCCTTCGGGCATGAAGTCTTCTCATACCTGTCAACATTCCCCTGCCCGGTTATCGCTGCCATCCATGGCTATGCGTTAGGCGGCGGTTTCGAACTGGCACTGGCTTGTGACATAAGAATAGCAGCTGATACTGCCCGCTTTGCCTTCCCGGAAACGGGTCTGGGCATCACACCGGGTTTCGGCGGCACACAACGTCTGGCTCGTCTGACCAATGCTGCTTATGCCATGGAGCTGATCTTCACAGGTCGTCGCATCAAGGGTGAAGAGGCACTGGAACAGGGAGCTGTCAACCGACTCGTTCCCGCAAGTGAATTGATGTCTGAAGCAATGAAAATGGCTGAGAGCATAGCAGCTAATGCGCCGATTGGTGTGCGCATGGCAAAAGAAGCTGTTCAGCGCGGTCTGGATCTTGATCTGGATACCGGAATGGAAGTAGAAGCGGAGCTGTTCGCAGAGTGTTTCGACAGCTCAGATCAGAAAGATGCCATGCAAGCCTTTTTGAAAAAAGAAAAATTCACGGATTTCCAAAATAAATAATAATTCAGTCAACGAGTAATTTTCAGACAAAAAAGTGGGGGTCTCCAATTGAGATCCCCCACTTTTATTTCCCGGCTATAATTTCCGGAATTATAATTCTTTAATCTTCAAAATCAATTTCCAGATAATCCCGCTCTTCCTCTTCGTCTTCGAGTTTAGGCAGTTCGAGCTTTAACACTCCGTTTTTATAATTACCTTTGATTTTTTCTTTGTCAATGCCGCTGATGTCAAAACGTCTGCTGTAATTATAGGAACGTCTCTCCTGCAGCACATAATCACTTTTCTTCTCTTCGCGCTCATCTTTACGGTCAACTTTGATGGTCAAATAATTGTCGTCGATAGCTACTTTAATGTCGTCCTTGCTTAAGCCGGGCAATTCGCAAGTCAACTCGTAGTAATCTCCCCGATCAACAATATCCGTAGACATACTGCTGTCAAACATTTCAAAGAATCGGTCAAAACCCCGATTGAAATTTTCTGATAAGCTGCGGTTTCTGCGTCCAAATGGAACCATATTAAACATAGACAATTCCTCCTTACTTCTAGTTTTGGTCTATTACTTCTGACTTAATACTAAGTCTGTTTCTTCACTAGATATTATAGGATAATACTTTGACTAAATTTGACCATCAGTGTGAATAATTGTGACATTTCAAGTGTATCGGGATTAAATATAGTAGCGTCGCTTGTTCTGACTGGCTTTCCCGTATTCGATTGCTCCGGTGGGACAATGATTGATGCAGGCCATGCAATGAGTACAGTTATCACTCCACTGCGGGCGTAGAGCGAAGCTCTCATCAGACACCATATTAATGCAGTTCAGAGGACAGATTAGTTCACATATTCTGCAGCTGTCACATCTGTCATCAGCATAAAAGGCGCGGCTTTTGACAAAGAATGCGTAGAAAATCGGATTGACCACAGCTGACAGGATAAAGGGCCATCTGCAAAGCCCGGAGTCAGCTTCGAGTCTGCTACCCTCTTTGATCGCAGCGCCAGCCCTGACTGCCTTGAGCTCCCCTTCCTGAATCAGCTGCTTAGCCTCCTCTTCACCCGGAATTGCAAACATAGCCGTATAATTTTCAGGCATAAGAATTGTTGCCAAACCCATGTATTCAGCGTTCACATCCTGACACAAGCGGCGCAAATATTTTTCACTGCCACCAAAACCGGAACCGGCAGTAGCCACGAAATACAACTTGCGATTTTCTAATTGCCCGGCGCTGACGCTGAGGAAACTAGTAATAAGTCGTGGCTGACGCCAGCCATAAGTAGGATGTACGAAAACCAGCGCTTCGTTCTTATCATCGGGAAGGGGCAAATCCTTTACACAATCTAGCAGCTCACGGCCCTTGCGAAAGCGACAGTTATCCTTAAAGAATATATTCAGACTGATAAGTTCGTGCCCGCTTTCCCGGGCGATCAGCCTGGCCAGATACCGGCTGTTTCCACTGCCGCTGAAATAATAAATCACAAAAGATCCTCCGCTGCTAATTATATCAGCTGGCTGCACCCGACATTACGCTTCAGCGCGGGTCCCACATGCTTGTAATATCTTTTTTATTCTCGCGTGTGTAATCGATCATCCTGCGCATCAGATCGTAATCAATTTCATCTCCCCACGGTGTGCGCACAATCATCTGAGCATGATCCACTTCGCGCTCTTCCAGCTCCTCTTTAAAATGCTGCAAAGTTTGAACCTCATAGCCAATTGACAGGTGGTTTTTCGTTGCAGTGAATCCGATTATGTAGGTACCGTGTTCCATATACATGGGTGTATTCCAGGCAACCCGCCGCTCAAGCGACGGATAGTTTTCTTCCACCCAGCTGAAAACCTCCCGGAGTCTTGACTTCTGCCCTTCGTTCTGTATTTTTTGCATATATTCATCAAAAGTTTTGAGTGCCATTTACATTAGTTCCTTTCGATAATCCATAAGAGGGTTTCTGTTCACAATTCCATTGTCCCTTAGGTCCTGCCCTTTTTCCTTTGCCTGTGTTACGCACAGTGAAGCCGGCCGGTTCAGGCTAAACCTGCCGCCAGCTTACTTGCGCTCGCCTCTTCTGCAGTGTTAATATCGCAAGGAAAGCGAGAATTAATATATGCAAAAAACAGAGAAACTAATCTTAGCCAGCAAGTCACCGCGCCGGCAGGAATTGTTGCAAATGCTAACTCAGCAATTCACAGTAATCACTGCTGATGTCGATGAAGATAAAATTTGTGACGACTTCCTGACTCAGCGTGATAAGTTCACAGATTACGATACTCTGGCAGCTCGGATGGTTGAAGCTTTAGCTACAGAAAAAGCCAAAGCAGTTGCCGCGGCCGTAACTCCGCTCAGAGACAGAGTGATTCTGGCTGCGGACACTATTGTCGTTCTGGACGAAAAAGTCCTGGGAAAGCCGCGCGACAAAAGCGATGCGAAAAAAATGCTTGTCAGCTTGAGCGGCCGTGAGCATCAGGTCTTTACCGGTGTCCATATCCTGTCACAGAATCAAAGCGAGAGTTTCTATTCCAAAGCGAAAGTGCGCTTTTATCCTCTGAATGAGTTCACTAGCCAATGTATCGATTTCTATGTTGCCGGAGGCGCTTCTCTGGATAAGGCCGGGGCCTATGGCATTCAAGACGAAGGCGCTTTCTTTGTACATTCCATTAAAGGGGATTTTTTCACTGTGATGGGGTTACCCATTGCCGAGACGGCGCGCCGCCTGCACAAATACATTCCTGATATATATTTTGAAGAGCATAAATAAGAAATGCAAAAGCCTCCGGATAGAAATGAAATACCGGAGGCTTTTTTCCTGAGTAATCTTGAATTAGGCTTCCTGTAAACTCTCCGGTGCCAGTTCCAGATTATCACCGTGTTTGACAAAAAGCATGAACACGAAGGCCAGGGCGAAACAGATTACCGAATAGGCGAAGAGATACGCGTGGCTGTCCAGGAGATCCTTAATGTAGCCATAGAGTATCGGGCTGACAATAGCGGAAGTAAAGGAAAAGAAATAGTAGTAACCGGTAAAGGTACCGACGGTTTTATTGGATGAAAACTCCAATACCATGGGCAGTGAGTTGATATTGATGAAGGCCCAGCAAATTCCTCCGGCTATGAGCAGAGCCTGCACCAGCCACTGTTGGGGACGCGCCAATATCGGGAGGAATAGCAGAACTATCCCGATCAGACCCAGCAAAATCGTGCGCCTGCGTCCAATTCTCTGTCCGAGCATGCCGGCTGGAATGGCAAAGACCAGGAAAGTCAGGGAAAATCCGGCCAGCATCATGGTGGCTGAACCGCCGCTTATGTCGTAAGTGTTGGTCGCAAAAATTGTGAAAAAAGTCTCGATTGCATTAAAACCCATAAACCAGGAAAATACCGCCAATAAGATAAAAAGCAGACTGCGCCTCTCCGCTTTCGGTAAATTGAGAAAGGCAGCTAAACTGTGTTTCTTGCCACCACCGGCCTCAGCTTCTTCCTCATCTTTGGCATGGGGATCGTTAGCCAGCTCCTCACGGGCCTCACGCGCCCAGCGATTAGCTGTGCTGTCTTTGATCGGTAGATTATATTCTTCTCTATATGTGAGCGCATCAGGTTCACGCACATATTTCAGCAAAATAAAGAGGGCAATCATCATGACGACTGAAGCCATGAAAAAGGCATAGAACTTATCTTCCCTGAGATCGGAAAGCATGCCGCCAAAGAAGAAGGCAAGGATAGAGCCGATACCACCCATCATATTGATGACACCGTTGGCCTTACTGCGCAAAGGTCTGGCAGTCACGTCCGGCATCAGGGAGATTACCGGGCTGCGCCACAATGACATCACCAGATTGAATATAATGATAGACAGCATGAAAGCCCAGAGCGTATTTTGCAGGGGAGCCAGAGAGAAAAACAAGGCGCAGATGGGAATGCCCACAGCGATCCAGGGCATGCGCCGTCCAATGCGTGTGCGTGTCCGATCACTGGCAGCCCCCACCAGCGGCTGGAAAATGACGCCGAAGAAATTGTCGATCGTCATAATTGTGCCGATTAAGACACCGCTGAGTTGAAAGCGTTTTTCCAGAATGAGCGGTACCTGAGAGTTATAAATACTCCAGGCCAGACTCGAGGCCAGGAAACCGAAACCAATCAGAAATATCTGCTTGTAGTTCAGTTTCAGCGCAGTAGTAGTCGTTTTATTATTTTTCGACATTTAACACCTCACCATATATATTTTCAGGTCTAAAAAAAGGCTGAGAACTCCTCTTTCTCAGCCGATTAAATCCAATAAACCTGATTCCTTCAGACATTGCAAAGCTGACAGACCGCCGTCCTTGATATACTGATTTCGCAGTTCAATCGCTTTGACGGGAACATTTGTTATGATAGCGTCCACTTCCAGCAGCAGCGCGCCCTGAATAAATACTTCCTCATCTATGGTCCAGACGTTCACCTTGAGCCCTGCTTCGTGGCAGTTTTTGACCAGATCAGGCACCTGCAGATTATTGAACATCGGATGGATCGCGCCCATGCCGCAGCCGCCAACATAAACCCAGGGGTCACACAATACTTCGGAATAGAGCATGCCCGATTGTTTGCCATAACCCTTCGAAGCCAAATAACTCATGGACATGTGATTGAAGGAACTGAAGTGAACCTGCTCCAGAACGCCCATCTTCTCCACTAGAGCGAGAACTTCATCATCCATCCCCGGATAGAAAACGTTACTGTTTTTCAGCTCTATGTTGAGTTTCAGATCCTTGCCCTTGATAAACGACAGCACTTCACGCAAAAGAGGCATATGATGGACACCTGCTTCGGGTCTGTTGGCAGCCACATTCAATCGCTTCAAGTCATCCCAGTCAAGTGTAGCCAGATATGAGTCTTTTCCCGTAAGGCGCTTGAGATTTTCATCATGAAAAACTACCAGCTTACCGTCGCGGCTGCGCTGGACATCAAGTTCAATGCCCTCGGCACCATCAGCCACTGCCTGTTCAAAAGCAGCCATAGTATTCTCCACCTGGCTTTTGCCGGATCCTCTGTGTGCCCAAATTTCAGTAGCCATTTTATCCTCCTGACATACCGGTAAGGGTCTCAACAGCCCAACCGGTTCGAACTATGGACAAAATACTCTATCAGAA
>JAQWBU010000115.1 GCA_028706195.1 Eubacteriales bacterium | reverse complement strand
AGAACTTCACTTTAAATTCCCTTGGATCAACAAAATAACTGCAAATAGAGTTCTGGTCTCTTAAAATATAGTTGATATTAGTATGCCGTAATACACGGCATTTTTTTATCAGTAGTTGTTGACCTATGTACAATAATTCCATATAGTAATGCGTATATGAAAAAAGAGGAAGAGTCTACTCACCACAGTTGCCTCTCCCCCTCTTTCGCCCATGCACCTAGCTCGAAAGCATAGGAGCATGAATCACAGAGGTCTAAACCTCTGGTACTTGAGGTACAATACTATGATAAGAGTTTTTCAACTGTTCTGCAAGCTAAATTTTCAAATTGTTTCCGCCGAGAGCCTATACAACAAATTTATGGCTGAAATTGATCCCAAGAAGCATAGCTGCCCTTGGTGCAATACGAAGAACCCTGATTGGAAGCATCATGCTGACTATGAGCGCTGGTTAATCTCTTTTGAAGGTGGAGTCGTTGTTCCATACCGCCTGGAGATATCAAGATACAAATGCCCATCCTGCGGACATACACATGCAATACTACCGGAATCGATCATTCCTTATCAATGCTACAGCTTTCTGTTTATTATTGCAGTTATGAGAGATTACTACACCCGTGCACTAACTGTGGCTGATATCTGCACTAAATACAATATTTCCGTATCAACACTTTACTCATGGAAAGAGCTTTTCCTCAGGCACAAAAAGCTCTGGCTCGGCCTCTTGGAAGATGCGTATACATCGTCATTGGATTTCCTGGATTCATTTTATGATACAAACTTCCGGTATGACCTTGAAGAGTTTTTTCAGTTAGTGAGGATTTCTTTTTTGCAAGGAGCAAGTCAGATGAAAAAGGCACATCCCGCTCCGGGGTAAATCACCTAATTTTTTATTTATACCCTTTCACATAACATCGGAATTCTTTTCCGCTCCTGCCCTTGCTAATATGTTTGCAGGAGGTGATTTGTGTCATGAAAGACACTTTTAACGACAAATCTTACAGCGATGCAGTAAAAATTGCTCATTTACGCTTTGCTGTCATAGCTCCGGTAATACAGGGGCTATTTACTGAACCTACCAAAACGGCTTACTACAAAAATGTAGCTGAGAAAAGTTTTAAAATGCCCAATGGTAGAGAAATATGCTATAACTACAACACATTTGAAAAATGGGAAGCTGACTACAAAAGAAACGGAATGGATGGCCTTATGCCCAAGTCCCGTTCCGACTCTGGAACATCTCGTGCTCTTCCGGACACAGCCGTTGCAGAAATATTTCGGCTGAAAGAGCAATTTCCCCGCATCAATGCAACACTCATTTACACTAAACTTATCGCTGACGGCTTCATCAAGCAGTCAGAAGTATCCGTTTCTACTGTGCAGCGCTTCATTAAAAAAAATGACCTGAAGACCGCAAGAAACCCTAACATCAAAGACCGCAAAGCCTTTGAAGAAGAATTCCCATGTAACATGTATCAGGCGGATACATGTCATAGTATCTACATAACAGAGAACGGGATAAAGAGAAAAACATACTTGTTTCATATTGTTGATGACAATTCCAGGCTAATTGTTGGTGCACGATTCTTTTACAATGACAATGCGTATAATTTTCAACTTGTCCTTAAAGATGCAGTTGCTCGCCATGGTCTTTGCACTAAACTATACACTGACAATGGTTCTTCTTACTCTAATGGGCAACTGACACTAATCCTCGGCTCTCTGGGTATCGTGGAAATCCATGCGCCAGTTAGAGATGGAGCTGCCAAAGCAAAGGTCGAAAGATCCTTCCGTACTGTGAAGGATACCTGGCTTAACGGCTTTGACCCATCTGAGGTAGAGTCTCTTGAGCAGTTGAATCGTCTGCTGGTTGATTATGTTAGGATGCGTAACAATACAGTTAACCGTGATATTGGCGAAACACCTATGGAACGTTACGCCAGGCATATTGACCGTATTCGCTTTCCCAAGAGCCGTGAATGGCTGGATGAATGCTTCATGAATCGAATAAGGCGAAAGGTCAATAATGACTCTACAGTTTCCATTGATTCTATTTCCTATGATGCTCCCATGCAGTTCATTCGCATGAAAGTAGAAATTCGCTTTCTTCCCGATGACATGAAGAACGCCTACATTCTTTACGAAGGGAAACGCTATCCCCTACGCCCTACAAACAAGGTCGAGAACTCCCGTACAAAGAGACAAAATACTTTTTCCATTGACTATTCCATGAATGGAGGTGTCAATGGTGTATAAACCTTTTTACGGTCTTACCTTTAACCCCTTTGATAAATCTTCACCAGTAAAAACCGCCTTTCAATCCGAGGATCATCTTGAGATGCAAAATCGACTTTCATTCCTGAAAGACACAAGGGGAATCGGTCTTTTCACAGCACCACCTGGTATGGGAAAGACTTACGCCCTACGCTGTTTTGCTGAAAGTCTGAATCCAAACCTTTATCAAATGGCCTACACCTGCCTTTCCACCATCAGCGTGACGGAATTTTATAGGCAGTTATGCATGCAGTTAGGTCTTGATCCAGGTGGGAAAAAAACCGAGATGTTCAAGGCTATCCAGGACAGGGTTCGTTATCTCATGAAAGAAAGACATAAAACTGTCCTTGTTGCTGTCGATGAGTGCCAGTATCTTGACACCAAAATCCTTCGGGATTTCAAATTGCTGATGAATCAAGACTATGACTCTTTTGACTGTTTCGCACTGATTATGGTCGGCTTACCACACATGAACGGCATCTTGGAAAAACCAGTACATGAGGCATTGAAGCAACGTATTGTTGTTCACTACAACTACTGTGGATTGTCTGCTGACGAAACAATGGAGTACATCTACTCTCGCATTGAGGCTGCTGGTGGTGCCCGCTCTATAATCGACGAAGCTGCTGTTCGGGCTGCTGCCGGTTACTGTCAGGGAGCTCCCCGTATTATTAATGCTGTCATGACCAATGCCCTCATGCTCGGGGCACAACTGAAAAAGAAGAGCATTGATTCCAATACCATTCTCGCCGCCAGTAACAGCCTGGCATTGGGTTAGGAGGTGCAGTATGATAGTTTTCCACTGCCGTGAAAAAATCGGTAGAAAGTTTGAACAATGGGATGGCTATGTTAAAAACATCCGTAACTATGGTAGCCATTATGAGATCATGATTGAAAGTCGTAGCGGTTTTTTATGTATGATAGGAAATTATGTTAATGGTGCTTTCATCAGTATCCCGGCTTTTGGCATTGGATGTGATCTTTCCAATTATGGCGATTACTTTTGGAACAATGAAAAACTAGCCAGGCTTATGAATCCTGTAGATGCTGCTACCATCGCTGAAGCCCTGCGAACTCTACATAAAAACAATTACATCTGATTTTTATATCCAGCCACAGTGCACTACCATTGTGGCTTATCTTTTCTCTTTCCCGGACGGTAAAGTGATTTTTTACTGATAACAGTGTGCTGTCCTGAAATTAAATTGCTCTCATTTTACTAATTCACCTGAAAATTATTTGCATTTTGACCAGATTTCAATTTGCCGTTCAACACCGGACGTTCGTTCAAGCACCAACGAGTGGGACAATAAGCCCGTAAACTTATCTTTGTAAAGACATTACTCGTTTTTAGCAGAGCGTCCAGTCCCTGCCGTTTCCTCAAAATCTATTAAGAAAAGAGGGGACTTATGGCAAATACTGTTGACATCGTTTATCCGGTATGCTGCGGAATGGACGTACACAAGAATTTTCTTGTTGCCTGTATCGCAACAACCGATGAACGCAACCACACTACCCATCAAATTCGCCGTTTTTCCACGTTCACGGGAGATTTGCGAAAGCTGGCAGATTGGCTCGCACAGAACAAATGCCGCGATGTGTGTATGGAATCCACAGGCAAATACTGGATTCCGGTTTTCAACACCCTTGAAAAAACTTGTAATGTCTGTCTGACGCATCCCAAATATGTCAAGGCAATCAAGGGTAAGAAAACCGACAAGAAAGACGCCAAATGGATTTCCGAGTTGTTCAAGTGCGATTTAGTGCGTTCAAGTTTTATCCCACCACCCGATATTAGGCAGCTTCGCGACCTATGCCGCTACTACGTTAAACTCACATACATTAATGTCAGCGAGAAAAACCGGGCGCAGAATTGCTTAACTATGTGCAATTTCAAGTTAAACAATGTTTTTTCCGATGTGTTCGGAACAAGCGCAACCCGTATCCTTGACCGTCTGATTGAATGCGGGAACTCCAATTTTGATATTGCTCCACTGATTCACGGTCGCTGTAAAGCTACTACAGAGGATGTTCAAGCCGCTTTGGACGGTGAGTTTACACTCGCCCAATCCGAAAAATTGAAACTCATTCGTCAACACAAA
>JAQWBU010000001.1:61573-65700 GCA_028706195.1 Eubacteriales bacterium | reverse complement strand
TGTTTTTCTCTCTCATCGCTGCCGCTGCTGTCTATTTCATCCAGCTGAGCCTCAAGCTGCTGCAGTCTTGCCAATAACGAGGACAGTGATAACACGCCCGTTTCAGCGTCAGCCAAAGCAAGCTTTACCAGTTCTCTGATGGCGCCGGAGTGAAAATCCTCCGCCCTGACCGGCGCAGATAATTCCAAGACGGACAGAGCCTCCAGTAACATTGGATCGCGATCTGTATCAGGTGGCTGTATATTCAGGTCGCGATTGACCAGCTCCGGAGCTTCGGCGACAAGTCGCAGTAATTTTAAGTCGTTACTGTTTTCCGGCCGAAATTTCGGACGCCTGACTTGTCTTATCGCTCCGGAAGTCCCGCCCGTACTGCCGCTGTCATGAGTTTTGCTTTCGCTCTGTTGCCGGCCGCGTCTTCTGTCAATTTCCTGAATGATTCGTTCTGTGCTGGTGCCTAGTTTACGCGCAAGCTGATCAGCGTAAAGTTCAGCTAAGACGACATTCTCTTCTTCGGCCAGTATGTCCAGAGCGATATCCTGATATTCCAGTAAACGCAAGGATCCGCTTTCAGGATCCCGCGACTTTCTTTCAGCCAGCGCCAGCTGATAACTGCTGCGGTCGTAAGGATTATCAATCAGCGACGCCATGTGCTCAGGGCCTTTGGCTCTGATGAAATCATCCGGGTCCTGACCCTCTGGCAATAATATGAAAGCAGCCTTCAGACCGATATCGGAAAATATCTCATGGGTGCGCAAAGCGGCACTCTCACCTGCATTGTCAGAATCAAAAAGCAGCAGGGCTTCTTTGCTGTGTCGCTGGACCAAACGGGCCTGCTGCAGCGTCAGCGCTGTCCCCAGAGGGGCGACGACATTTTCGAAACCGGCCTTACTCAGGGCGATTACATCCATATAACCTTCAACAATAATCAGCTGATCGGATCTGGCTTTCAAAGCCTGAGGCAAACCGAAGAGATAGGAACCCTTATGAAAGACTGCAGTCTCAGAAGTATTGATATATTTAGCTCCCTGGTCCTGCAAGGCGCGGCCGCCGAAGCCCAGTACATTCCCACTCAGATCGATGATGGGAAATATTACCCGATCCCGGAAAAAATCTATCCAATTGCCTCTGCTGCTACGTGTGATAAGTCCCGCTTTTGACATGGCGGCATCCGATATGCCCTGAGAGCTTAAATGCTGATACAGAGCTTCCCATTGATTCGGAGCATAGCCGAGGCCGAATTTGCGCCAATCCCCTATGCTAGTGCCGCGGTGACTTAAATATGTTCGCGCAGTTTGTCCGCTGTCACTGATTAATGTCTTGTGAAAAAAACCCGCAGCTTGCAATAAGGCTTGATAAATAAGCTTTTGCTCTTCGCGCTTATGTTGCCAGCGCTCATCTTCGTCTTCTTCAATCTCAATCCCGGCTCGCTTGGCCAGAAAATGTATCGCTTCCGGAAAGTTGAGATGTTCAATTTCTTGAATAAAACTTATTACATTACCGCCCTTGTGGCAGCCGAAACAATAATATATCTGCTTCAGAGGTGTGACGCTGAATGAGGGAGTTTTTTCAGTATGGAAAGGACAAAGACCAAATAGATTGTGGCTTGACTTCTTATCCAGATCAACATACGAAGATACCACAGCAACGATATCGTTGGCGGCAATAACCTGTTCTATTGATTCCTGGGAAATTCTGCCCATTCTGACCTGCTCCTTCGAAACAGCGCTTCCTGGTCACAAGATTCAGAGCCGTTGAAAATACGCTCTGTGCTCCCTTTAGCCCCTACTACTAATATTCGTCAGCGAGTGCGGAATCTCCTATGCGCGCTTGTACGAAAGCCAGAGGGCGCATTCCAGCCTCTTTTGGAGCATTTGACAATAGATGGGATCAACTGCGTCAAGATCGCCCATACTGTGCCAGTGATTGGCTGCACAACCGCCGCCGCAATGATAGCGGGCCCAGCAAGAATTGCAGGGTTCTCGATTGGGCATCAGGTATTCACTGAAAGCAGATTGCCGATCGGGATCTGTCTCGAAACCGCTGGCAGTCAGTTGACCGATGCGATGCATGGTCTCCCCCACCAGCTGGTGGCAGGGATAGATATCTCCGTCGGGAGTCACTGCGCAATACTCGGAACCGGCTCCGCAGCCTTTCAGTCTTTTATAGATGCAGGGGCCATGATCCGCCTGCAGATTGAAGTGAAAAAAGTTGATATGCGCAAATCTCTCATCTGAACCTAAGAGCTGAGCTAGTTTCTCATAAGATTGCAGCACCTGCGGCAGATCTTCCTCGCGGATGGCATAGTCGAACTCAGGAGAGGCCACTACAGGTTCGATGGATACATTCCTGCCTAAGGCACCCAGAGCCAACACATCCTCAACAAAATCCAGATTGTAACGGGTAAAAGTACCGCGAATATAATATTCCCGGTCTCCACGCTGCTCGACGAATTTGCGGATATTCTTGGCTATGCGTTCATAAGTTTTCTTGCCGCCGGCATCGGGTCGCATCTGATCGTGATGTTCAGCTGTGCCGTCGCAGGAGAGGACTACGTTTTTGAAATGCTCGTTAATATAAGCGATTTTTTCATCGTTCAGCAAAAGAGCATTTGTGGTAATCGTGAGTCTGATGTCCTTGCCATGAAGAGGCCCCTGCTCTTCACAGTACGCAACCAGTTCTTTGACAACGTTCCAGTTCATCAAAGGCTCGCCGCCGAAGAAATCTATGTCAAGATTACGACGCGGGCCGGAGGCTTCAACCAGAAAATCAACGGCGCGTTTGCCCGTTTCAGCAGACATGCTGCTGCGCTGCTCAGATCCGTACTGACCTGATTCAGCAAAACAATAGACACAGCGCATATTGCAATCGTGGCAAATATTGAGACACATTGACTTGAAGCGCGGCTCTTCCGGGTAAAGCTGTTCAAACCTGACTTCCGGTCTGGGAGCAAACAACTGAGATTGAGCTATCAACTGATCCAGCAGATCCGCAATTTCAGACCCGTCGGGATACTGTTCCAGTTCCTGATCTGAAGGCCTCTTAGCGTGTTTAGCCTCATAAAGTTCAAGAATGGAAAGAGCCTCGTCATCAAATAAATGCAAGGCTCCACTTTCCGTGTCATATACTAAATTGTCCTCATGCAGAGAAAAACTATGGATCAATCACGATCCTCCACTTCACGTTCGCAGGGCTGATTAGCTACAGTACAGCTTGTCTTGCAGGCTGACTGGCATGATGTCTGGCATTCAGAACAGGCTGAACCGTCATCACTGGCTTTAATTGTCGGATTAATAATAGTTTTGATGTGATACACAACTTAACCCCTTTCTGAGGAAAAAATTCAATTTTTAGTCTGTTTCCTCTTCATCATAAGAAGATGATGGAGACAGTACAGTGCTGATGGCGTTTTTCTTAAATGTCATCATGGTGTTGGAAACACTTGTATAAATGGTGACTTCGTCGCCTGAAATATTAGCAACACGACCAACGATGCCGCCAATGGTCATAACATTGTCGCCCGGGCGCATAGAGTCCAGCTTGGCTTTCAGTTCTTTTTCCTTTTTCTTCTGGGGACGAATTGAGAAAAAGTACATGAAACCGATAATTAAGGCAAAAGGCAGCAGCATGGCCAGCATGCCCTGAAGTCCGCCAGTTTCTTCACCGGTGGTTGTTCCGGTAGCCAGCAGATAGGTAGGAATTAGGTTATAGATTAGATTCATTATGATCCTCCGTGGTGATCTTAGCTGTGAGCTAATTTACTATGATTTATTTGTAAGTTTATTAAATTTTTCCTTACTTGCTAGAGTTTACCACAAATCACGCTTTATTATAAAATTCTTTTCGAAAATCGAGATATTTGTCGGCCTGAATGGCTTCACGTGCCTGTTTCATTAAATCAATCAGATAATAGAGATTGTGCCAGGACAAAAGACGCATGCCCAAAATCTCATTGGCTTTAATCAGGTGGCGCAGATAAGCCCGGGTATAGTTTTTGCAAACGTAGCAGTCGCAGTCAGGGTCTATTGGTGTGAAATCCTTAGAGTAGACAGCATTACGAATGACTACCCTGCCTTTGCTTGTTATGGCCGTACCATTACGACCCACCCTGGTCGGATAGACGCAGTCGA
>JAQWBU010000001.1:0-61473 GCA_028706195.1 Eubacteriales bacterium | reverse complement strand
TAGCAGTCGCAGTCAGGGTCTATTGGTGTGAAATCCTTAGAGTAGACAGCATTACGAATGACTACCCTGCCTTTGCTTGTTATGGCCGTACCATTACGACCCACCCTGGTCGGATAGACGCAGTCGAACATATCGACTCCGCGCAGTACGGATTCCACCATGTAAGCAGGTGTTCCTACTCCCATCAGGTAGCGGGGCTTTTCCTGCGGCATGAGATCTTTAATAGCGTCCAGCATTTCCAGCATAGTTTCCATCGGTTCTCCGACCGACAAGCCTCCTATCCCAAATCCGGGTAAATCGAAGGAAGTAATTTCGCGGACGCTTTGCGCCCGCAAATCAGCGTACATGCCGCCTTGAACAATACCGAAGAGTGCCTGCTCATCAGGATTATTCCAAACGTTGATGGCCCGTTCCAGCCATCTGGTCGTGCGTTCAAGTGAGTTTTTGGAATATTCATAAGAGGCGGGCCAAAGCGTGCATTCGTCCAGCTGCATCATAATATCTGAACCCAGAGTCTGTTGAATTCCAATCGACAGTTCCGGCGTCAGCAGATGTCTGGAACCATCTATATGTGATGAAAACGTTACACCTTCCTCACTGATATCTTTGGGTTTGGCCAGAGAAAAAACCTGAAATCCTCCACTGTCAGTCAGGATAGGGCGATCCCAATTCATGAAGGAATGCAAACCGCCTGCAGCCTCTATCACTTCCATGCCCGGACGCATCCAGAGATGATAGGTGTTCCCCAGAATAATATTCGCATCTATCTCCTTCAGTTCATCCGGAGTCATCGCCTTAACTGTAGCCTGCGTTCCCACAGGCATGAATATCGGGGTTTCAAAACTGCCGTGTGGCGTTGTCACGCGTCCATAGCGAGCACCGCTCTGACGGCATTCGTGTAATAGTTCATAGCTGACAGCTGGCATAGTGTTTATTCATCCTCTCTTGTTTGCGTATCCGGCGGCAGACCCTGCGGCAATAACAGCATGGCATCACCAAAGCTGAAAAAGCGATAATCTCTTGCGATCGCCTCCTCATAAACCCCCAGGATCTCTTCCCGCCCCATCAATGCTGAGACCAGCATAAGCAAAGTGGATTCGGGTAAATGAAAGTTCGTGATCAGACCGTCAATCAGGCGAAAGCGATAACCGGGATAGATAAATATATCCGTCTCTCCGGATTCCGCCTGCAAAGTCCGCTTTCCCGGGTATGACTGATTAAGAGCCACAGACTCCAGCACGCGCAAGGACGTGGTGCCTACAGCTATAACACGTCCGCCTCTCTTTTTCGCGGCCATGATAGCTTCTGCCGTTTCCTGAGAGAAATAGTATTGCTCGGAATGCATGTGATGTTCGTTGATCGAATCAGTCTTCACCGGTCTGAAAGTTCCGATTCCCACGTGCAGGGTTAATTTGCTGATCTCTACACCCATCTCCCGCAGTTCCTCCAGGAGCTCAGGTGTGAAATGCAAACCAGCTGTCGGAGCTGCTACGGACCCCCTGTGTGTCGCATACACGGTCTGATAGCGCTCGGGATCTTTCAGATCTTTATGAATGTAGGGCGGCAAAGGCACAACACCTAATCTGTCTATTAACTGTTCAAAAGGTTCAGAACAGATAAAGCGCAGCCTTCTGCCACCGTTCGGCATCTCTTTAATAACTTCTGCTTCCAGCTCCCCTGCGCTGAAAACAATGCGATCACCCGTCTGGCAGCGCCGGGCTGGTTTGGCCAGGACATCCCAGACAGGCCCCTCACTGTCGGTTTGTCTGATTAAGAGGCATTCTATCTTGGCGCCGGTAGCAATTCTTTCACCAAAAAGTCTGGCCGGCAGTACCCGGGTATCATTCATAACTAAAAGGTCGCCAGCTTGCAGGAAGCGTGGCAGATCATAAAAATGCGAGTGAATGATATCCTCTCCACGCGGGAAAACTATCAGGCGGGAATGGTCTCTTTGCTTGCTCGGTTCTTCCGCGATCAGTTCTTCCGGCAAATCATAATAATAAGCGGAGGTCGTGCGGCAATACCTTCCCTCCCGGGCCATGTCGTTCACTGCTCTTGCAGTGTCCCTGATTGACTCCAGCGAGCGATCGCGCCTGTAAGCTCCTCGTTCCGCCTTTTTTATGCGAACCTCTGCCGGGAGCGGCAATAGTCCGAAGTTTGCATTCATGGGCTGAAATTTCTTCGCGTCCGTCTGAACAATATAGCGCGCCAGAGCTCCACTTACAGTGTTCTCTGACGGAAGCAGCGAAAGCGCCTTCTGCTGATCACAGCCCAGGAAATACGCTGCTGCCTGATGTGCAGCCATCAATCCCGCTGCTATCGATTCCACATATCCTTCCACACCGGAGATCTGGCCCGCGAAAAAAAGTCTGGGATTTTTCTTCGTTGAAAAACCTAGATTCAGCACTGTTGGAGCATTAATATAGGTATTGCGATGCATGACTCCGTAACGCAAAAATTCAGCATCTGCCAGAGCCGGTATCAGGGTGAAGACGCGCTTTTGCTCGCCAAAAGTCAGGCGTGTCTGACAGCCGACCAGAGAATACATCGTGCCCTCAAGATTTTCCTGCCTCAATTGCAAAACCGCGTAGGGTGTCTCACCGCTTCTCGGGTCCCTCAGTCCTTTCGGGCGCAGCGGTCCATAGCGCATGGCATCTTCTCCCCGCCTGGCCAGCTCTTCAATGGGCTGGCAGTCGGCAAAAAGAATGTCGTCATAGTCTTTCACCGGTGCACATTTAGCTTCAACGAGCGCGTTGCGGAATTGCAGATACTCTTCTTTAATCAGCGGGCAGTTTATATAATCATCGCCGCCTTTGCCGTAGCGGGCAGCCCGGAAATACTGATCCGGATCCAGCGATTCCGCGTCTACAATTGGGGCAATAGCATCAAAAAAGTGCAGGTTGTCCTCTCCGGTGAATCGCTCAATGTCTTTGTAAAGTGAATCCGTAGTCAAAGGTCCCGTCGCAATAATTGTCGGGACATCATCTTGCGGAAGTTCCTTTATTTCTTCAGTGCGAAATGTGATCAGCGGATTGTTTCTGATCTCTGCTGTTACCTTTTCGGCAAAGAGTTCCCGATCAACAGCCAGCGCGCTGCCGGCCGGCACGCGCACTGTTTCTGCAATCCGCAGCAGTTCCGAACCAAGTTCTCTTAACTCCAGTTTCAAAAGACCGGATGCAGTGGTTTCCTGTTCGGACTTGAGTGAGTTGGAGCACACCAGTTCGGCTAAATCATTCATCGTGTGAGCCGGACTTCTCTGCCCGGGCTTCATGTCTATCAATTCGACCTTAAGCCCAAAACGAGTCAGCTGCAGCGCTGCCTCTGAACCGGCCAGACCGGCTCCCACAACTCGAAGATCAATCACTCTTCGTCCTCGCTGCTATCCTTTTTAGAGCTTGATTTCTTCTTTGATGTGGCGGTAACTGATTTGGCTTTTTCAGATTTGCTTTTGCTCTTAGTGGCATTTTTCTTTGTCTTTTTCCTGGTGGGACATTCTTTATTGGAACACATTTCGCTCTTTTGGCCGCGATAATTGCGTTCGACCATATAGCTGCCGCATTCGGGACAGTTCTTACCGTCTAGGGGAAGGTTCCAATCGATGAATTTGCAGTCTTTGTCGTTAGATTTATCGCAAGTATAGAAGACACGACCCCGTTTACTTTTGCGATAAACGACCTGTGATGCGCACAAAGGACATTTTGCCGGCGCTTCTTCAAAGATGGTTTCAGTATATTTGCATTCCGGATAGCGGTCACAGGCGATAAATTTGCCATAACGGCCCATACGTATGACGAGTTCCCCTTCATCACATTCGGGGCATTTGCGTCCGGTGGGTTCGTCCGGAATCTCGATTTTCTCAATCGAAGTCTTAGCTGTCTCAATCTGTTCGTGGAAGGGTCCGTAAAAATCGGACAGAACCTTGACCCAGTCTTCCTTGCCTTCCTCCACATCATCGAGTCGCTCTTCCATCTTAGCTGTGAAGTCAGTATCAACAATATTGCTGAAATTGTCTTCCAGCATATCGTTGACCAGAATGCCCAGATCCGTTGGAAATAGGGTTCTTCCTTCTCGCTCGACATACTGGCGATCCTGAATAGTTGATATCGTCGGCGCATAAGTTGAAGGTCTGCCGATGCCAAGATTTTCGAGTTCTTTAATCAGGGAAGCCTCCGTGTATCGTCCCGGCGGCTGAGTGAACTTCTGTTCCGGCTCAAGACGATCGAGCAGGACTTTCATGCCCTTTTTGAGTTCAGGCATATCCATAGTAACAACATCATCCGCATCTTCCTTAGCTTTGGAAGGCAAATCAAGAGCTCCCGTTTGCAGGAGCCAGCCCGGGAACAAAAGATTCTCGCCGTTGCTGCGGAAGAGATGTGTGCCTGACAGGATATCGACCCGCAAAGTAGCATATTTGGCCGGCTTCATCTGGGATGATATAAAGCGGTTCCAAATCAGCTCGTAGAGTTTGAACTGATCACGTGTCAGGTAATCCTCCACGGCTTCCGGGGCCTTGTCAAAATGTGAGGGGCGGATCGCCTCATGCGCGTCCTGAGCTGCCTTTTTATTCTTATAAAAAGGAGCTTTATCCGGCACATACTCAGCTCCATGCTTTGTTTTGATGTAGTCACGGGCAGAGTCAACTGAAGCTTGCGACACGCGTACAGAGTCCGTTCTGATATATGTAACGAGGGATGTCTGACCGCTGGCTCCCAGCTCGACTCCTTCGTACAGCTGCTGCGCGGCGCGCATTGTGCGCTTGGCGGTAAAACCAAGCACCCGTGAGGCGTCCTGCTGCAGTGTGCTGGTTGTATACGGTGCGTAGGGCCTGCGCTGACGTGTACCCTTCTTAACTTCTTCCACAATGAAATCGTGTGACTTGATATCTTTAATTAACTCAGTCACTTCTTCACGGGAACCGGGGCGATGTGCTTTGACTTTGCCGTCTTCCATTTCTCCGTGATAGCGGGAGAAAAATTCCTTTTCCTTGGCTTCACGACGCAAGTAGGCTGAAAGCAACCAGTACTCTTCGGGTACGAACGCTTCTATCTCGCGTTCACGCAGAACGATCAGACGTGTTGCCACTGACTGGACGCGGCCGGCTGAAAGTCCCTTGCGAATTTTCTGCCACAATAAGGGACTGAGCTCGTAGCCGACCAGCCGGTCCAGGATGCGTCTGGCCTGCTGAGCGTTAACCAAATCCAGATCAATGGGACGCGGCTCTTCTACCGCCTTTTTGACTGAATCGGCAGTAATCTCATTAAATGATATGCGAATATCTTCATTGGGATCGAGATCAAGTATATGAGCCAGATGTCGCGCAATAGCCTCACCTTCACGGTCAGGGTCCGTTGCGAGCAGGACTGTGTCTGCCTTTTCGGCCTGAGTCTTGAGATCGCGTACGATCTTTTCTTTGCCGGGCATATTCACATAAAGTGGCTTAAAATTATTATTTACATTGACACCCAGCGTCCCTGAAGGCAGATCGCGAATATGTCCCACTGAAGAGCGCAGGACATAATTGTCACCCAGATAACGTCCGATTGTTTTGGCTTTCGCCGGAGATTCTACTATTACTAATGATTTGGCCATAAATCTTCTTTCCATATAATAAATAAGCGATTGATGCCGCTACAGTTAAACATATATACATTATTCAAAGGCCTTTTGTCAAAAACCATAACATTTATGGCTTCTTAGTAAAAATATCACAGACGGAAAACGAAAACTATTAAATAAGCTAGAAAGCAGAGACACGCGAGGTATAAAGACCTCGAGCCCGCTCGACAAAGCCGTCTCTTTGCAGATGTGCCAGAACAAGTGCCAGTCTTTCCACCGGCAGCTCACATCTGCGGCTCAGGTCGCTAAGACCGGCAGGTGCTATGCATAAACACTGAAGGACCAGAAGTTCTTCTTCGCTGAGATTTCTTCTTGCTCCGACCCCGACACCCCCTTCTTTCCCGGTCGACAGCGGAAACTCCATTTGTCTCGGCCGGATAATTTCGAGATCGTCAGCGCTTTGCAAGAGAGATGCGCCTTCCTGAATCAGTTGATGACAGGCACGGCTGCGCCCGGAAAAAATTGAACCGGGTACTGCAAAAACGTCCCGGCCATAGTCAGCTGCAAAGTCCGCAGTGATAAGTGTACCGCTCTTCTCGCCTGCTTCAGTCACTACGAGCGCATCAGACAGCGCAGCTATCAGCCGGTTGCGTTGAGGAAAATTCTGTTTTTTGGGAGGAGTGTCAGGCAAAAACTCCGAAATGACCAGACCGCCGCTGGAACAAATTTCCTTAAACAAACTCTTGTTGCTGTGCGGGTACGGTCGGTTCAGCCCGGATCCCAATACAGCACAGGTTCGGCCCCCTTTTGCCACAGAGTGACGATGTGCCAGGGTATCAATGCCGACAGCTCCTCCGGACACTACGACTACATCCGCCAGTGCCAGATCCGCTACCAGACAGCGGGTCACTTCCATTCCATAGTGACTTGGAGTTCTACTACCGACGACAGAAACTACATAAGAGGAGTTGAGAATGTCCCAATTGTCTCCCTGCCCGAATAAAAGAGGGGGACAAGAGTCAATATCCAGCAAGCGCCGGGGGAAATTATCATCGTTACACAGTGTCACAGTTACATCACGGGGCAAACTCTCGCTTTCAGATCGCAGCTTCTTATAAGCTTCTCGAAAAGATATTTGAAAATTTATAAAAACATCCTCGCGCAGAGAAATTTCACTGTCTTCGCCAGGTTCAGGTTTAAGCTTTAGGAGGAGATTGGACAAAGTGGAAGCTTGTCTCAGTAGTTCACGCCTGTCGCTTAAAGAGATTTTGCACTTATTGGAGGCAAGAACAAAGGCTTGGGCCAGCAGGAGTTCATTATTGTTTTCCGTACAAGAAACAGACATTAAGCTGTATTGTTCCTTTCAGATAAGATTGAAGGCAGTGTCAGCCGATATTCCAAAGCGAGCGCCAGATCTTCTTCTGCTACCGCTTCGGCCCCGCGCAGATCAGCTATAGTTCGCGCTACACGAAGTACGCTGTGGAAAGCTCTGAAGGAAAAGCGCATTTCTTCAGCGAGTTCGCTGATGAATTTAAGGCAGGTCTCATTCATCTGCATGAACGCCATCAACTGATTAATAGGTATAAGACTATTAAAGAAAAACTTTTCTCCGAAATCTTTGCAGCGCTTTTTCTGCCTTTCCCAGGCAAATCTGATCGCTGTCTGAATGGATACAGCCCGGGTATCGTCACTTTGATCCAGAGAAGCTTCCAAAGTAGGTGCCTTAACACGGTTCAGCTGAGCCACCAGATCAAAACGATCGTACAGGGGTCCGCTGATGCGATCGAGGTGCCTTTCCACTGAATATTCCGAACAACGGCAACTAGCATCAGGTTCAAGCCGCTCACCGCAACGGCAGGGGTTGCAGGCTGCTATGAGGAGAAAGTCCGCCGGATAAGAGACCCTCCAGCTGGAACGCGCTAAATGAATGCGTTTCAATTCCATCGGCTCCCTCAGGACATCGAGTGCCTGCGGTCTGACTTCCGTCAGCTCATCCAGAAACAGCACGCCGCAATGTGCCAGAGTGCATTCTCCCAGCTTAGGCGGCACTCCGCCTCCAAGCAGCGCACTGGCTGTAATAGAGTGGTGTGGCCTGCGAAAGGGACGCTCCGCCAAATTCCGACGCTTAGAAGTAATTTTGGAGACCTGCTCAATCAGAAGAACCTCAAGGATTTCCTCTTCCGTCAAAGGCGGTAATATCTCTGCCACTGCTGATGCCAGACTGGTCTTGCCACAACCCGGAGCCCCCATGAGGAGTAATGGATGCCACCCGGCCGCGGCGATGGTGATAGCTCTGATGCCTGCTTCCTGCCCTGTCAGACGATTCAGCATGGAAAAACTGCTATCGGAGCTTTCCTGCTCAGTATTTTTGGAGAACTCAATCTGCCTGTTTCTAATAGAATCATCGGAAGGTACGATGCCTGAGTAAATCTCGACAGCTTCAGATAGGCTTGTAACTATATGGTAACGGCAGCTAGTGAGAAATTTGTGAAAGTCCAGTTCGCAAGGCGGTCCTATGACATCTTTAATTCCGGCCTTTTCAAGGGCTAGCAAGCGGTTGAGGATACCCGGAACTGTATGAACCCGTCCATCTAGGCTTAGTTCCCCGAAAGATGCGATCGGAGAGGCTCCAAGAGGTCTGCAAATCTGTCCGGAGGCTTCCAATACTGCGAGAGCCAAAGGCAAATCAAAAGCGCTGCCGCTTTTGGGAAAGGTGGCCGGGCAATAAGACGCAAGAACTCTGCCTTTGGGAAATGCGTAAAAGCTGTTATTGATTGCCGCTCGCACCCGGTCCCGGGATTCTCTTACCGCCCTGTCACAATTGCCGCCTACTTCAAAGCTTGGCAGACCGGGCAAGAGACACAGTTCTATTTCAATCAGAAAGCCATCAATTCCTACCAGCGCACAAGTGCATGTTTTTGAATATTGTGATTTTTTCATAGACCTATGATCAGACAATTCCGCTCTCAGAGACGATGCTGTTTGCGTCGTAATGCTTTTATAGAAGTCAAATTGTCACATTGATTACGGGATAGAGGATGTGATTAATGTTTTTTGACTAATTTAATATCATAATCATGACGGTGGTCACTTTTAGTGATATCATCTTCCGGGTGCCTTATGAAATGGGGCAATTTACAGGATGGAGCATATTTATGAAACTGGGAATTGTGGGTTTGCCCAATGTCGGAAAATCCACTTTATTTAATGCAATTACAAAGGCGGGGGCTGAAATAGCCAACTACCCCTTTTGCACCATAGAGCCTAATGTTGGTGTGGTCGGTGTGCCTGATGAGCGTCTGGAAGTACTCGCTGAACAGGAGCATTCAGAAAAAATCACCAAGGCGACAATTGAGTTTTTTGATATAGCCGGATTGGTAAAAGGCGCCAGCCATGGTGAAGGACTGGGTAACAAGTTTCTGGCTAATATTCGCGAGGTAGACGCCATTGTGCATGTTTGTCGCTGTTTCGAGGACGAAAACATCTCACATGTCGTCGGCAGCGTTGATCCGATCAGAGATTTCGAGACAGTTGAACTGGAATTGATTCTGTCAGATATCGAGTTGCTGGACCGCCGTTTGGACAAGGTCGAACGCATGGCCAAAAGTCAGGACCCCAAGCTGCTGGCCGAAGTGAAATTTATCAAATCACTGCTCGCCTTTCTGGAAAATGAGCAGCCCGCCCGCGACTATATTATGGAGACTGAAGAAGAAAAACTAATGATGAAGGACTTCTTCCTGCTCACATCCAAACCTATCCTGGTGGTCGCTAACGTAGCTGAGGAAGATGCCGCCTCCGGCAATGAGCTTTCCGGGGCCCTGACCGATTATTTTGCGAAAGATAATGTGGAAGTAATCGTCATCAGCGCGCAAATTGAAGCAGAAATACAGGAACTGGCGGCCGAGGATCAGGCTGAGTATTTAGCCGGGATCGGCTTGAAAGAAAGTGGTCTCGATCGCTTAATCAAGGCCAGTTACAAGACTTTGGGGCTGATCAGCTTTCTCACCGCAGGGCCAAAAGAGACCAAAGCCTGGACCATTCCCAAGGGCTACAAGGCTCCTCAGGCTGCCGGAGTCATTCACAGCGACTTTGAGCGTGGCTTTATTGCTGCAGAGGTTGTACCTTACACGACCGTGGCTGAACTGGGCTCAATTAATAAAGCCAAAGAAAAAGGTTTAGTTCGCAAAGAGGGCAAAAGTTACGTAATGCAGGACGGTGACGTAGTTCTCTTCCGTTTTAACGTCTAGTTTACGAAGTCGCTGCTCATAAGCCCGCCAGTTTAATCCCTCTGGATTCTAGCTCCAGCTTCAGCCGGGAGCGTACTTTCTGATAGAGCTCTTCCAGACTGCCGTTATTATCAATCACGTAGTCAGCTATCGCCTGATACTCCTCGTCTGTCATCTGCACAGCCAGACGCCGTTCAGCGTCCTCCTGGCTCAGACCGCGGCGCATCAGACGTTGAATTCTCTTTTCTCTGGAACAGGTCACCACCCACACCAGATCAGATTGGTCCAGAAAGCCATGTTTAACAGGAATCGGTACATCCAGAGCAATAACACGCGTTTTTGTCCGGCGGGCCTGATTCAGCTCTGAAATGATGAAATTCATAACATCCTCATGCACGATGCTTTCCAGTTGATCCAAAGCTCTTTTGTTTTGAAAAACCAGATCCGCCATTTTGCTGCGGTCCAGCGTACCGGCTTCATTCTTTAAGTCTTCACCGAAAACAGCGAATATTTTATCTAGTGTAGGACTTGGCTTATCGGTCAGTTCATGCGAAATCTGATCAGCATCCAAAACCGGGATACCCACTGCCTTGACAATTGAAGCAACAGTCGTTTTTCCTGTGCCTATGCCACCTGTGATACCTATAACAAACATCTCTCTCGATTACTCCATTTCGCCCCAGTTTGGTCCGATTTTTGTGTCAGCGACAAGCGGAACGTCCAGATCAATTGCCTCTTCCATCACTCGCTTTAAAACTACAGCTACTTCTGCAGCATCCTGCTCAGCTGCTTCCAGTATCAGTTCATCGTGAACCTGCAGCAGAATATTTGCATCCAGATCTGCACCTGATATTTCTTCAACTGCCTTAACCATAGCAATTTTTATTAAATCCGCGGCAGTACCCTGCACCGGCGCATTCATCGCAGCGCGTACTCCAAATTGATAGACATTATAGTTCTGCGAGGCCAGTTCGGGCAAATAACGCCTGCGATGGAAAAGCGTTTCCACATAACCCTGTTCTTTGCCGATCTCCGCCTGCTTATCCAGCCAGGCTATCACCTTGGGATATTTTTCATGATAGCGTTTAATGTAGCCGCCCGCTTCTTGTCTGGAAATACCCAGATCACGGGCCAGGCCGAATTCGCTGATGCCGTAGGTAATGCTGAAATTTACTGTTTTCGCCGCGCTGCGCTCATCACTTGTCACCTCCGCTTCATCCTTATGAAAGAGAGTTGCCGCGGTGATTCTATGAATATCTTCATCTGCTCTAAATGCCTCCAGCATCGCCTCATCCTGTGACAGATGTGCCAGGAGACGTAATTCTATTTGCGAATAGTCGGCGCCGACCAGCAGTCGGCCCGGAGGCGCTATGAACACCTTACGGATTTCCCGGCCCCGTTCAGTACGGATCGGGATATTTTGCAGATTGGGATTGGAACTGGACAAACGACCGGTCGTCGTTACGGTCTGGTTGAAGTTTGTGTGAACCCTGCCATCCTGTCCGATCTCTTTCAGCAAACCTTCCACAAAAGTTCCGCGCAATTTTGACAGTTCGCGATATTCGAGAATCAGGGGGATTATGGGATCCAGATGATATAGCCGCTGCAGCTCATCTGCTGCTGTGCTGTAACCCGAAGCAATCTTTTTCCCCGGGGGCAGCTGCTTTTCTTCAAAGAGAATCTTCGACAACTGCTGGGGTGAATTGATATTGAATTCGTGACCCGCCAGATCATAAATGCTTCTTTCGAGCGTGTCCAGTTCCAGCTGCATGTCAGCGGAGTTGCAATCCAGCATATTCTTGTCTACCAGGATACCGCGCACCTCCATAGCTGCCAGAATCACAGCCAGCCGCATCTCGATATCCGCCAGATACTCAAGATCATGATCCACAATGTCCTGCTTCTGCCTGGGATAAGCCATCAGCAGCTGATAGCCTTGCTTCTTCCTGATCTCAGCATGATCTGCCAGAAGCGGCAGGTCATTATCATAGGAAGAGGCCGGCATATAATCATCACCCAGAACAGCCTGCATACTGTAGTCGAAATCACTGTTGCGGCCGTCTTCCTGCAGCAGATAAGTTGCCACCATTGAATCAAATACATTCATAATCTGAGCGAAGCTCTTCTGCTCACGCAGTTGTTGCTTAATATCCCAAGTGACCAGTGTGGTTTTGTTTTGCTCCAGGATCTCAGCTGACTGTTTCACGTCCGCGACCGGATAAAATCCTTCTTCTGTTATGAAAATACCTTCCAGTGAGTCTGTGGGCAGGAAAAAAGAAGCTACACCTGTTCTATCCGCAGAAGTCTGGAATTCTTCGACTGAATCAAACTGCTTCAGGCTCTCTGCCTTTTGCAACAAACGACGGCCTGCCTGAGCCTCTTCTCCCAGATACTCCTGCAGCTCCGGGAAGCGCTCAAAGTAGCTGCGAAAACCCAGTTGCGCGAAGAGATTTGCCAAAACTTTATTATTTCTGAATTTTTCGCCCGATCTGCTCAGCGGATTCAAATCTTCCGGAATGTCAACTTCTCTTTCTATCTGGCAGAGTTTGTAGGAAACAAGAGCGTCCTGTTTTCCGGCTTCCAAGTTCTTTTTCAGCGCACCTTTTTGATCCTCAACATTCTTAAAAACTTCTGCAACACTGCCATATTCCTGTATCAATTTTAGCGCTGTCTTCTCGCCTACTCCCTTGACCCCGGGAATATTATCCGAGGAATCGCCCATCAGGGCTTTAACATCTACCCACTGATCAGCTCTTACACCGTACTTTTCCAGCAAGTTATCTTCTGTGATTTGCTGTGATTGAGGACCTGATTTGGATGAAGACAAAAATTGAACTTTAGTTCGAGGTCCTATCAGTTGGAAAAGATCTCGGTCGCCTGACAAAATAATGACATCCAGATCTGCTTCTTCCGCTTCCCGGGCCAGAGTACCGACTATGTCGTCAGCTTCATATTCTTCAACGGCCACGGTGACAAAGCCCAGTGCGTCCAGCAAATCCCTGGCAAACGGGAACTGCAGTGCCAGGTCATCCGGCATCGGTCTGCGTCCTGCCTTGTATTCCTCAAATTCGCGATGTCTGAATGTATCCCCCGGTAAATCGAAGGCTGCAGCCAGGTACTTGGGCTCATACATGTCCAGATATTGGAATATCATGTTGAGAAAGGGATACAGCGCTCCCGTGGGTGTGCCGTCGGGAGCTTTCATATTGCTGCGCCCGGCCAGAGCGTAATACGCTCTGTTCAGCAGACTGTTCGTATCGACTATCAAGAGAAGTTCATTTTTTGCCACAAAAGGCTCCTTTGCAAGCTGCATATCTACGTTTCAATTAATATTACTATAGTTGAAAAGTAAACTCTTTGCTTGTCACTTTGATTACGTTAGATTATGATAATCGTTGATCAATTTGTTAAATTCTTCCTGCGTTGAGCTTATTTGGAGTTGTATGGTATTTTCTAGTTTAATCTTTCTATATGCCTTCCTGCCGCTGTGTATCATCGCGACACGCTTAGTGCGTACAGTCAAGGCTCAGAATGTCATTTTGCTCCTGTTTTCACTCTTTTTCTATGCCTGGGGCGAACCGGTCTGGGTTCTCCTGATGATCGCAACTGTCTTCGGAGTCTGGCTTTTAGTCCTGGCAATGGAGCGCAGTAGAAGTAAAGCGGTAGCAAGAATCTGGCTGACGCTGTCCATCGTTCTGTGCCTCACCGCGCTGGCCGTTTTTAAATATTCCGGTTTCTTTTTTGCCACAATCAATGACATTGTGGGTACATCTTTACCTGAAAATACATTTTCTCTACCCATCGGTATATCTTTCTATACCTTTCAGACCTTAACCTACATTATTGATGTGTACCGTGGAGAGGCTGCTGTTCAGAAAAATTTCTACAAGCTCATGCTCTACGTTTCTTTGTTCCCGCAACTGATCGCCGGGCCCATTGTGCGCTATTCAGACATAGCGGAACAAATCGACGGGCGCCGCATCAGCTTTGAAGAGACAGCCCAGGGAATAGGCCGTTTCCTGATAGGACTGGCAAAGAAAGTGCTTATCGCCAACCACGCCGCTGAAATTGTCGCCCTTACTTTGGAATCGACGCGCTTGTCCAGCCTGGATGGCCTGGAAGCCTGGATAGGCATCCTGTCCTTCACTATTCAGATTTATTTTGATTTTTCGGGTTACTCCGATATGGCAATAGGTCTTGGACACATGTTCGGCTTTCGCTTTAAAGAAAACTTCAACTACCCCTATGTTGCCAGAAGTGTGACGGATTTCTGGCGGCGCTGGCATATATCGCTCAGCACCTTCTTCCGCGATTACGTCTACATCCCTTTAGGGGGTAACCGCTTAGGGCTTCCGCGTCAAATACTGAATATGTTTATAGTCTGGTCTTTGACCGGATTATGGCATGGCGCAGCCTGGAACTTTGTCCTCTGGGGTATCTATTATTTCGTTCTTCTAACTGTAGAAAAATTGTTCCTGCTGAGGTGGCTGGAAAAGCTTCCTGCAATCATCGGACATATCTATACCTGGATGAGCTTCATCTTGGGCTGGGTTTTCTTCAAAATGGAATCCATGTCGGGGATAGCTACGCTATTACAGCGGATGTTCCAGCCACGCAGTGATTTTGTTACTAACCGTGGTGTTGTTATGTTGCAAAATCATCTCATATTCGTTGTCATTGCATTTATTCTGGCAATGCCCCTCCTGCCCTGGCTGAGAAGTAAGAAACCCGTGAAGCGCTTAATGGTAACTGTTAAAAGCAAAGAACCGTTGTACGGTATCAGCAGTTCGATCGTCTACATGGGCATATTGTTTTTCTGCACCATGTCGCTGGTTGCATCCGGATTTAATCCATTTCTCTATTTCCGTTTCTAGAGTCATAGGAGTAAAAGATGAAAACTGATAATCATAAAAATATTAGGCCATCCAGGATCAGCGGGATTAGATCTCCACAGCTAAGATCCTCTCAAAATGAGTCGAAACATTCTGGTAAATCTCAAGAAAACCGTGAGTACACAAATCCCTGGCTGGAAGAAATCATAATGCCTCCTGAACCCAGGAGCAAAGTGAAAAAACGCAGAAATTCATCCGGCCGCCCTGCAGCAGAAGTGTATCAGAACAAAACAACGCACCTAAACAGTGTCATCATTTACGCAAGCTTTCTGGCTGCACTGATTCTTGTCGGCATAATGACTCTCCTCATCCCGGATAAAGAAATATCTGCCCGTGAAAACCGGGCGTTGGCTCAATTCCCCAAGATAGATAGCGAATCCATTTTTTCCGGAGAAACTTCAGGCGATCTGGACAGCTGGTATTCCGACCAGTTTCCCGGACGTGACGGTTTGGTTAGCTTATGGAAAAAGGTGGATGGGGCACTAAGTCTGCGATTAACGGAAGATGATATCACCATTGTTGAAGGCAACAGTGATATGGGGCAGGGAGCTCTTGATCCGAAAGATCCTGAAGATCAGGGTAATCCACTCTACACCAGTCCTTTCTTCGGCGGCGGCGGCGAAAACCCCAATCCCTGATCTAGTGATTAGCAGCAGCTGCCAGAAGTTGCCCGGCTATGGCAGATGAACCATACGTTGTATCATCCAGCACTACAGCTACAGCATAGGGATAATCCTGATTACTGCTGAAGCCGGTAAAGAGACTGGAGATCACTGGCTCGCCTTCCTCATTGAAGCGTTCGGCAGTACCTGTTTTCCCGCAGACATCCAAGCCGGAAACCTGCGCGTTGACGCCTGTTCCGCTGCTGACAACCTGGCGCAGTAAATCCTCCAGTTGCTGAGCCAGACCCGGATCTATCTGTGCCACGATATCCCCTCTGCTGATAACACTTTCGTTTCCTGAAGGGTAAATGATGGAATCAATTAGATACGGTTCCGTCATTCTGCCGTTATTGGCAATCATCCCTGAAATCATAGCCAGATGTAAGGGACTCGCTGTAATCCTATCTTCACCGGCCGGCTGACCGATACCGGCCCAGGTCAGAGCGGCATCGTCTTCCCGGCCGATCAGACACTGACTTTTACTCAGAGAAAAGCGATCAAAACTTATCTGTTCATTAAAAGCCATTTGCTCCGCTGCTCTGGTCA
The DNA here is from genome assembly GCA_028706195.1 of Eubacteriales bacterium. GTDB lineage: Bacteria > Bacillota > Clostridia > Saccharofermentanales > DTU023 > DTU032. Next base: position 45,591 of record JAQWBU010000001.1, on the reverse strand, counting down.
CCCGTTGATCTCCCAGTTCCAAAGCGATATGGCCGAAGTAATGATTGCAGGACTGTGTCATAGCGCTTTGAAGGTTGACTTCGCCATGGCCGGCGTTGCTATGAGTCTCATTTACTCCGCCCGGCATCAGAGGCGTAGTGCCTTGGCAATAGACACTTTCCTCAGTTGAATAAGGACTTTGCAGTAGGGCCGCCGCAGTGACAATTTTAAAGGTGGAGCCGGGCAAATATCTACCCTGAAAAGCACGGTTAAAAAGCGCTGTATCCGGCATGTCCCGCCAGGCTACCACCTGATCCGGATGTACTGAGGGTGAAGACACCGAGGCTAATACAGCACCACTTTCGTAATTGATTACTACAGCTGCTCCCCTTCTACCTCCCAGCAGTTGATAAGCTGTTTTCATCAGGTCACTGCGCAGTGTGAGCCTTAAGTCGTTTCCCTGCAGACCCCGACCCTGTAAATCAAGTCGTAATTGCTCTATCAAGGCTCTTCCCTCACCCAGAAGCTCGTTTTGCCATAAAGATTCAACCGTGTGGGTTATATTGTGCGTGTAATCCCCCACCACATGCAGGGCAGCCTCCGCCAGTAGCGGATCACTGTTGTAACTTCTTCTGCCATCAGCGTCGGATGCGGCCAGAATTTCACCGTCGGCGGAAATGATGCTTCCCGCCTGTGCATACCGTTGCGCCAAAGCAGCCCGATTCTCACCTGAAGAAGCATATAGGGTCGTGCGCGCGCGCTGACTTTGCAGAACCACTCCTCCTGTGAACAGCACAAATAAAGCAAGAAAGACTACTAGAAATATCTTAATATTGCGACGCAGCTGCTTCACGACCTGGCCTCCAGCTCTTTCTTATACTGTTTCTGCGCTTTCCGGCTGATTGACAAACTGCGTGAGCGGGCCACCGTCCCCACCAGAAGAGCTGCCATAATCCATTTCGCCACTATTGAGCTGCCGCCTCTGGCGATAAAAGGCAACGTGACCCCGGTCAGAGGTATCAGTCCCGTGGTGCCACCAATGACTATTAGAGCTTCCATTAAAAGACAGCTACTCAAGCCCAAAATCAAACTTGAGGTAAAACCATCCCTGGCAGTGGTAATGGCTGAAGCCGAACGCAGCCAGATTACAAAGAAAAGCGCGATAACAGAAATAGCGATCAGCAGACCCATTTCTTCCCAGAGAATGGCAAAAATCATATCCGAACTGGCCAGCGGAATACCCTCAGGAGATCCGTTCCCCATACCCCGACCAAATAATCCTCCACGCCCTACTGCTTGCAGACCGTAAATGATCTGGCGGTTATAGTCATTCAGTTCCTCCCATAATGAGACCCACCCGTACAGGCGACGCTGCACATAAGGCAACGCGTTATAAGCCAAAACCCCCACTACTGAAGCTCCTGCCAGAGCGAGAAAAGAAATCAGAAACTCCGAAGTCATGATTGCGAAAACTATCAGTGTTGTGGGCAGAAGTACCATCAGAGACCCCAAATCCGGCAGCAGGAGTACTAATACCGCATTTACACCTGCCCAGACAGCAAAAATTATGATATTACGTTTGCTTGCCCGCGCCTTAAAGAAGTTCGCCAGAACAATGATCCAGGTAATTTTCGCAAATTCAGTCAATTGAAGAGAAGAGCCACCAGGCAGATTAATCCATAAGCCCGCTCCATGTGTGTCGCTGCCGCTGCCCATAAAGAGAGTAATCAGGTACAAGAGCGGTGTAAGCACAAAGCAAAAAGGAGCCAGTTTCTCCAGAATACTGGTGCGCCGAACCAGTAATAAGATCAGAGGGAAAAGTATTAATCCTATAAAAATTGCTACTGTCTGATTGAAGAAAACCGATCTCAGGCTGCCAAACCACTCCTCCATCGTGTAACCTTCAATCCAGTCAGGAAAGCGTCGCGAAAGAAACAGCAGGCGGGTTTGCAGTAAAATACCTAAGGTGCTTAAGAGCATCACGCTGTGCCAGATGCTTTCATCAAAACCCGGAGTAAGTCGTGACATCGACAAATAAAGTAATTGAGCAAAAAGAAATAAGACAGCCAGAACGATCACAACCAAAAGTGACAGCTCTTCCGTCACCGTGTTTTGCATACCGGCATAGATCATCGCCGTCCCGGCAAGCTGAAGCAAAACAATCAGAATCCCCGACATCCAGCTGCGGCCTTTCGGTTCAGCGAGAAGCTCTTCAGTCAGGCCACTCTCCTCTATAGCGCTGATATCAACGACAAAGGAAAATTGCTGGGTACCGATGCCAATAACATCTCCCTGACGAATCTCTGTTCTCTCCTTGATTTCCTTATGATTTAAAAACAATAAGGCCTGAGATGTGGGCTCAAGGTACCAGCGACGGTCAAAATAATAGATCATCGCATTACGTCTTGCGACTCCTTTGCCCTTAACGCGAATATCGGCAGATTTCGAGGAACCGATCAGAGTTGTGTGATACAGAGGCAGCGGTCTTACCAGTTCTTCATCAAGCGGGTCTGAGGCCAGTAGAAAAAAGCCCCTGACAGGCATACGGGCATATTTCATACGTTGGATAAAATCGCGCAGACTCTTTGTCAACAGTATTACTGCGACTGGAACGACCAGAATAGCAAAGCCGTAACGGGCCAAATGTGCCAGATCAGCAAAAGACAAATTAATTATTCTTTCTCAGTTCAATTTGCCTGAACTATTACAGACTTTTCATCAGGAATTTCGGGCAAAAGCGGTTTCAACTCATCAGGGGATTTCTCTTCACATTCACGCAGAATGCAAAGTATTGCATCCATAAAAGGCCGCAAGCCGACTGAGTTACAACGGCATAAGCGCATCAAATGCTGTACTTCATCTTTTAAATAGAGGGTGTCTTCAACCTGCTGCAATGTCATTATTTTTTCGTTCTCGGTTTGAACCGTCTCTTCTTGGTCGAGATAGAGTTCTTCATGCAGTTTTTCACCGGGACGCAGACCAATAATGTCTATCGGGATTTCTTCATCCGGAATAAAGCCTGAAAGGCGAATCAAATCCTTGGCCAGGTCAATGATCTTTACCGGTCTGCCCATATCAAGAACAAAAATCTCCCCGCCCTGAGCATAAGCGCTAGCCTGCAAAACCAGGCTGGAGGCTTCGGAAATAGTCATGAAGTAACGTGTCACTTCAGGATCTGTGACCGTAACCCGCTTCTGTTCCTTGATCTGACGTTCGAACAGCGGGATAACACTGCCGTTGCTCCCTAATACATTACCGAAACGAACTGCGGCAAAATTTGTGCTCTTAAATACTTTGTTCAATGCCAGGGTAATTATTTCGCACATTCTCTTGGTGGCGCCCATAACATTAGTGGGGTTGACTGCTTTATCCGTGGAGATAAGCACAAAGTGTTCAGCTTTCGCGCGGCCGGCCTGGCGAGCAACATTATAAGTTCCGTAGACGTTGTTGATCACAGCTTCACAGGGATTGTCTTCCATCAACGGGACATGCTTGTGAGCTGCGGCATGGAAAACCAATTCAGGCTTCCATTCATTAAATATCTGAGCCACCCGGCGCTGATCCCGCACTGATCCTATCAACACCTGAAAGTTCAGGCTGTTTCCGTATATCATCAGCAATTCCTGCTGCAGGTCGTATACCGAGTTTTCGTATATATCTAATATCAAGAGGACAGCGGGTTTGTAGGCAGCGATCTGACGAACCAGCTCTGATCCGATCGAGCCGCCTCCGCCAGTGACCAAGACAGTTTTGCCCCTGATGTATTTGGAAATCTGCTCCAGATTGAGATTAACCTCGTCCCTGCCCAATAAATCCTCGATCGTAATATCGCGCACGTCCGCCAAACGAACTTTACTGTTCTGCAGCTGCGTATAAAAAGGAAGAATACTGACGCGACTTTCTGTCTGATAGCAAATATCAACAATGGAGCGAATCGTGTTTCTGGAGGCTGATGGCATGGCAATGATAATCTCGTCAATGTCATACTTTTCAGCCAGGACGGGAATATCATGCCGGTTTCCCAGTACGGGAACACCATTGTTCTTATAATTCAGGATTAAGGGATTATCGTCTATTAAGAGGAGCGGCACACGATTGGTCATGGAGTTTTTCAGCTCATTTATGAGCTGTGATCCCGCCTCCCCGGCACCTACTATCATTACTCTGATCTGTGACTGTCTGTCGCCGCCGGCCTTCTTTGATCTCACCGATGACGAATAAAAGCGATAGATAAAACGGATTAAAAACACCGCCGATGTAAGTAAGAACCAGTACACCACGTAGGTGGAAAAGTTGAAATGCTGATCCATTATCTGCATGACCAGAACAGACAGAATTAATTGCAGTGTAGTTCCGGCAACCAGAACCAAATATTGAGAACCGCGGGCGAAAGCCCACATCTGGTCATAAAATCCTACTAAAGTAAAAATAATAAGAGCTGTAACTGGCAGCACAAACCAGCTGTTTACAAAGATCTGCCATTGCCCCGTCGGAATGACACCATTATTTGTAACAAAAATAGCAAGCAGCATGGCTATCAAAGTCGCACCCAGATCGTATACAAATAAAAATATCTTCTTAGGAGTTAATCGTTTTCTATTTAACATAAACCCTCAATATTTACTTTAATCTTCCACTTCAGCAATTTTACTCGATAGCAGGATAAGATGCAAGAAACAAGCGGATTTTGAGCATTTTGCCATATACTTATACAGCCCAAAAAATCAGCGTATACGTCATTTTGAACGCTTTTCCTCACACTTTGGGCGAAATTCACCCTTTTTCGTTGATAAATGGCTTCAAAGCTTGACAAATCAATCTTTCTCCCTACATAATGTTCAAAGATATTTGCCAGAAGGAGGCTCCCTAATATGAATAAAACAGATTTAACCAATGCAGTTGCAAAGTCCACTGGACTAACAAAAAAAGACAGTGAAAAAGCCGTGTCCGCCGTACTCGACACCATTACCGATGCTCTTGCCAAAGAAGAGAAAGTCGTACTCGTCGGATTTGGTACTTTTAGTGTTCGCGAACGTAAAGAACGCAAAGGCCGTAATCCTGCAACAAAAGAAGAGATTATGATCCCTGCATCCAAAGCACCCGTATTCAAAGCAGGCAAGAACTTGAAAGAAAGAGTTAACGGCTAAATTTCTAATAGATAAGCTGAAATAGCAAACTCCGCCTACGCAGGCGGAGTTTTTTTGTCTTTGTCTTTAAGATTTAAGTCTGAATTAAGATACTTTCTTCTCTTTGTATTTCATTGTTTCCTCAGCCTCCAGGCGACAGATTTCCCATAATTTCACAACCGTCTTTGCCACAGGCAGGCGACAACCAGTATCGCTCAGAAATTGATAAGCTGTGTCCGTACCACTTGTCCTGGCTGCAGCTTCACTTATAGCCAGATCCTCGAAGAGATAGCGGACGTTGCGCTCTACCTGCGGAGCGGTCACGCGGAAGATTTTGGCTACCTGCGGATAAAGCCTTTTGCTGATCGGATTTAAGAGTGAGTAATCTTTGAGCCCCAGCTCGAGCATGGTAAAGAGAACCCGGTAACCTCTCAAATCCTGATTGAAGTGATACCTGCTTAATACCTTATTTACTAATTTCTGTGTTTCCAGCTGATAATTCATTTGCTCATGCGAATGATCTTCAAGCAAAGTCGTAATCGTTTGATAGAACTTTTTCTCTGCGAGGGGTATACCTTTTCGCGCGTCTAAGAGGTAGTGCACTCTGCCTGATGCGTCCATCACGCCAAATGCCCCGTAGCGGTTCATGATTTTTTCGATATGGTTCAGTAGTTCACGATTAGATGAGATGAGATAAAGGCCGATCTCCTTATGCGGCCGACGCAGATTCTGTTCGTATGCGCTCTGCATATCGGCTGCAATGATAGTTTGATTCGTCATGTAAATCACCTCCTTGACTAATTTTAGTCAAGGCTTAGCTGATTTACTTCGATCAGATCAAAATCAGAGCTAATCCAGAGGAGCTCCGGATATGTCTTCAGTTTCGCCCACGAAAATAAGGTTCATGACGTAATTAGTGCGTTCGGTAAAATATATCTGATACCTGCCGGCTTCCGGGTTTTCGAAATGCGAAGGAGGATAATAAAACACCTCTTCCCCGGTGACAATACGATTGTATTCAAAATTTTCTTCGCTTAAGTTAATTTCCGTGCTGGCATATTGACCGTAGACTATCTGAACTGCATCAAAGACCCGCGGCGCAAATTGGCTCGCTGCCAGATATACGAGCAGCACTACCAGTAATAAGGGAATAAAAAATGAAAAAACAGAGCGGTTTGTGTGATTCCAGTTTCTGCGTAAAGAAATCATCATTAAGATGAACAAGACCAATATAATGATGGAAGTTGCCACTAAACCCCACAAAAAATACCAACGCATCGTTTAAACACCACCTTCAGCTTCCAACATGGCCATCAGGTCGCCCTCGGAAATAATCGGGATATTCAGCGATACTGCGCGGTCATATTTGCTGCCGGGATTCTCACCTGCCAGCAGATAATCGGTTTTGCCGGAAACGCTGCCCGTTACACGACCACCTTCATTCTCAATTAATCCGCTGGCTTCATTGCGGCTAAGGGTCGGAAGCGTGCCAGTCAGGACAAAGTTCATGCCGGCAAATTTTGTGCCACCGGCTTCAACAGATTCAGCTTCTCTTGTTTTCACTCCGGCAGCTTCCAGCCGAGCAATCAACTCCTTTGTTTGCGGCAAGGCTAGCCAGTCTCTGATAGCTTCGGCTGTTTTTGGTCCTATATCAGGAATCGCTGAGAGTTCCTCGGCCGAGGCAGCTGCAATTGCTTCTAATGATTTAAGTTCTCCAACCAATGACTGGGCAGTCTGCACGCCGACATGCGGAATGCCGAAACCGGTTACCAGCCGTGCCAGAGAAGCTTCTTTGGAATTTTCAATTGCTGCCAGCAGAGCATCAACTGTTTTCTCTCTGCCGATCCCTCCCCAGGCAATCAGGGAATCTCTTTTATCCTTAAGGGAGTAGATGTCAGCCAGAGAACTCACATAATTGTTCTCAATCAAAGCTGTTGCTGTTTTTTCTCCCAGGCCGTCAATCGAAAGTGCGCTTTGTGAAGCAAAATATTCAAGATGCCGCTGCAATTGAGCCGGGCAGTCAGTGTTAGTGCAGTATAAATCAACACCTTCATCCAGAAAAGTAGTGGGAGAATCACAGGAGGGACAGTTTCCGGGAAGCCGGTAAACTTGTTCACTTCCATCACGACGATCCTTCACTACTCCCAGCACTGCCGGAATGATTTCTCCGCCTTTATGTACCAGGACCGTGTCGCCAACCCGAACATCAAGTTTATCAATGTAATTCTGATTATGTAAGGTGGCACGCTGCACTGTGGTTCCGGCCAAATGAACAGGTGCCAGAATTGCCTGCGGAGTGATCTTACCGGTACGTCCGACTTGAGCTCTGATTTCCAGAATTTGCGTTTCTTTCACCTCAGGCGGGTATTTGTATGCAACGGCCCAGCGGGGGGCTTTACTGGTCGCTCCCAGCCTCTCGCGCATGCTTAACTGATCCACCTTGACGACTGCGCCGTCAATCTCATAGGGATAGTCTGCGCGTATCTGGTCAATACGTTCAATTTCCGAGAATATCTCCTCAGTCGTGTCAAATAATTCAGAGGGAAAGATAGTGTCAAATCCCAAATCTCTCAGGAAGAGCAGTTCTTCTCTATCCGAAGTGAAATTGCGGGAAGAATCCTGAATTTCAAAAGCTACAAACGCCAGACCACGCTCTTTAACCACAGCAGAATCGAGTTGTCGCAAAGTACCCGCTGCGGCATTGCGCGGGTTGGCGAAAGTTTTCGCACCTATAGCCGACATCTCTTCGTTGATACGCTCAAATTCCTCTTTGGGCATGTATACTTCACCACGAACGGACAAGGCTATCGTTTCTGAAAGTCTGTGCGGCAAATTGCTTAGCTGCATCGCATTTAAGGTGACATCCTCGCCGAAATTCACGCCGTCACCGCGGGTAATCGCCCGCTGCAGGACACCTTCTTCATAATCTATGGATAAAGAGAGACCGTCAACTTTGGCTTCGACGATGAATTTTGCCTCCGCTTCACTTGCATGTGTCCTTCGGATGAAATCATCCACGTCCTCGAGCGAAAATACATCATTGAGTGACAACATCGGATAGCGGTGCGGAACGCGCTGAAAACGCTCGCTGGCTCGTCCGCCTACAATTAGAGTGGGTGAATCTGCGCTTGCCAGCTGGGGAAAAGCAGCCTCGATCTTCCTGAGACGCTGAGACAAAAGATCATACTCGGCATCGGATACCAGAGGATCGTCCAGATCATAATAGGCGCGATTGAGCTGCTGCAGTTGCTCCCGCAGATCAAGGATTTCATGTAAAGCAGCAGACTCGGAGAGGCCTTCCGGCCAATTCTCCGAGCCTGAAATTAGATCTGAGAAATTGCTTTCAGACACTCTAGACTCCCCGCAGGTCTTTAGCCTTTCCGTCACAGCCAAGCACATCGACTATCTTGCGGTGAACCATGGCCTCAATGGCATCTCTGGCCGGACCAAGATATTTTCTGGGGTCAAAATCAGAAGGATGATCATTAAAATGTTTGCGGATTGTTCCGGTCATAGCCAGACGCAGGTCGCTGTCTATATTAATTTTGCATACAGCCATTCCCGCAGCTTTACGCAGCATGTCCTCCGGAATACCGATGGCATCGGGCATATCGCCACCGTTTTCGTTAATCATTTCTACAAATTCAGGAATAACTGAGCTGGCTCCGTGTAAAACAATCGGGAAACCCGGCAAACGACGTTGAATTTCTTCCAGAATATCAAAACGCAGTTCCGCTTTCTGACCGGGCTTGAATTTATAGGCTCCGTGGCTGGTGCCAATAGCTATAGCCAGTGAGTCGCAGCCAGTGCGCTTGACGAAATCTTCGACCTGCTCCGGATCAGTGTAAGAGGCTTCTTCTGCTGATACCTTGATGCTGTCCTCGATGCCTTCCAGACGGCCAAGTTCAGCTTCAACCGCTACATAGGGATCGTGCTTGTGAGCATACTCGACAACTTTGCGTGTCAATGCTACGTTCTCCTCATAGGGCAGATGAGAACCGTCAATCATGACTGAAGTAAACCCGCTGTCAATGCAGTCAACACACAATTCGTAGGAATCACCATGATCCAGGTGCAGTGCAATCGGCAGCTCGGTTTCGATAATGGCAGCTTCAACCAGCTTCGTTAAGTAAGTCTGATTGGCGTACTTACGAGCTCCGGCGGAAACTTGAAGGATCAGGGGTGCGTCAAGTTTCTTGGCAGCTTGAGTTATCCCTTGGATGATCTCCATGTTATTGACATTGAAGGCTCCAATTGCATAACCACCTTCATAAGCATTCCTAAACATTTCTCTCGTAGATACTAACGGCATATTAATCTCCTTATCTGTCCCTTATGTCGGGGAAAAAGCCACGTCAGGCTTCTGCTTTGTGCTCTAAAATTATAGCATAGAGCGCAAGGTTCTCATTCTCTCTTCGGTTTGCTTTAACTCATCCTGATAACGTTCAAATTTCGCTCTTTCGTTAGCAACTACTTCCTCCGGTGCACGATCGACAAAATTTTTGTTCCTGAGCATGCCCTGTGAACGTTGTATCTCTTTCTCAATGCGCTGTTTTTCTTCTTCCAGACGCTTGATTTCTTCTTCAATGTCGACTAATTCTCGCATGGAAATTAGCAGTTCACCACCCGGGAACTGAACCGAAACGCCGTCTTTCAGGATCTCGGATTCTGCGGCAGAGCGGATCTCGCCTATGCCCGCAAGACGCGTCAGTGTTTCCGCACCATCCAGCAGACGCTGAGCAATATTCTCTTCCGCTTTGACGACGGCATTTACTTTTTTGGCTGCGGGAACCCGGTAGTCGGCACGTAGATTTCTTACACCGCGGATAGCTTCCATCAAACAGGTCATAGTGCTCTCTGCTTCATCGTCAGCGGGATAGTCCTCATAACGGGGCCAGGTCGAGCTTATGAGTAAACCGGGAAGATCGAGATGTTCATGTATAGCTTCCGTCACATAGGGCATGAAAGGATGCAGCAGCTTTATAATCACCAGCAAGACATCAAACAAAACCTTTTGCGCCGCTCTGCCACTGCTTCCTCCCTGATGCAATCTTTCCTTGACGAACTCGATATACCAGTCACAATACAAGTCCCATATAAACTGATAAACTCTTTCCTGAGCCAGGCCAAGTTCCAGTTTGTCCAGATAAGCGCTGACATCTTTAATTGCGTAACGGCTTTCGTGTAAAATCCATCTGTCTTCTATTTCCAGCATATCAGCGCTGACATCACTGTAATCCCTGTCATCATCCAGGTTCATCAGTACGAAGCGGAAAGCGTTCCACAGTTTATTCATGAAATTACGGCCGGCTTCAACCTTTTCTTCCCGAAAGCGCATATCATTGCCGGGAGCTGTGCCGTAGATCAAGGAGAAACGTAAGGCATCTGCGCCGAAATCGTCGATTACTTCAAGTGGATCGATGCCGTTATTAAGCGATTTGGACATTTTGCGACCCTGGGCATCGCGCACCATACCATGAATCAAAACTTTGCTGAAAGGAACTGTGCCGGTGTGTTCAATAGCCGAGAAAATCATACGCGCGACCCAGAAGAAAATTATATCGTAGCCCGGAACTATCACATCTGTAGGATAGAAAGTCCTGAAATCCACGGTATTTTCCGGCCAGCCTAAAGTGGAAAAGGGCCAGAGCGCTGAAGAAAACCAGGTGTCAAGTGTATCTTCATCCCTGCTCAAATTTGAAGATGAGCACTTTGGACAAGAAGTCGGTTCTTCCCGTGCCACTATGACCTCATCGCAATCGCTGCAATACCAGGCGGGAATACGGTGACCCCACCAGAGCTGACGTGAAATGCACCAGTCCCTGATGTTTTCCATCCAGTTAAAATATATTTTCTCAAAACGCTGCGGCACAAACTCGGTTTCCCCGTTTTTCACAGCTTCAATAGCAGGTTTGGCCAGAGGTTCCATTTTCACAAACCATTGCAGAGAGGGTCTGGCTTCAATCAGGCTGTCGCAGCGGCTGCAAGTTCCCACATTGTGAGTGATTGCTTCCACTTCAATTAAGAGACCTTCTTGCTCCAGATCAGCGACTACCGCCTTCCGGGCTGTCATCACATCCATTCCGGCATATTTGCCTGTCTCCGGGCTCATCTCAGCCAAATCAGTCAAAACGGAAATGCTTGGCAGATTGTGCCTTATACCCACTTCATAGTCATTCGGATCATGTGCGGGGGTAATTTTGACGCAGCCTGTTCCATAATCCATATCGACATAATCGTCTGCAATTATCGGAATGATTCTGTCAGTCAAAGGCAGGCGCAGCTCGCGGCCAATCAAATCCTTAAAGCGTTCATCCTCAGGATTAACTGCGACGGCTGTATCAGCCAGCATGGTCTCAGGTCTGGTCGTTGCTATAGAAATGCCACCCTCACCTTCGGCAAAAGGATATCTTATATAATATAGCGCGCCTTCCCGCTCCTCGTGTTCAACTTCTATGTCGGAAATTGAAGTAAGGCAGCCCGGACACCAGTTAATCATGCGTTCACCGCGGTAGATGAGACCTTTCTCATAAAGACTGACAAATACTTCCACTACTGCTTTAGACAGTCCCTCATCCAAAGTAAAGCGATGTCGTTCCCAGTCACAGGAAATACCGAGCCTTTTCTGTTGCTCGATAATTCTGTTGTTATATTTATCTTTCCATTCCCAGGTGCGTTTGAGAAAGCCCTCACGACCCAGTTCTTCTTTACTGAGACCTTCAGCTTCAATAGCAGCTGTCACTTTTGCTTCTGTTGCGATGGAAGCGTGGTCCGTTCCGGGAAGAAATAAGCTGTTGTCACCCAAAAGACGGTGGTAGCGAATTAAGACGTCAGGAAGAGAAGTGTCAAGAGCGTGCCCCATATGTAGTTCACCGGTAATATTGGGCGGCGGCATCATTATAGTGAAAGGTCGCTTTTCGGATGGCGCTTCAGCGTGAAAGGCTCCGCTTTCCATCCACTTTTGGTATAGTCTTTCCTCTTCAGTTGCCGGGTCAAAATATTTCGGCACAGAATCAATTTTTTTCATTGATAATACTCCTTGCAGTTTATCCTTTAACGTCCGTAATCGTACAAAGCAAACTCAGCTGACGGATCAAATCCGGAGAATTCTATGCACTGAAAGTTTACTTTCCCAGTGCCGCCCCTGTCATTCAAGAGGAAGCTGAGCTTCACAATCTGTGCACGATTTACATTAATTTCATCGAGTCGCCAGAGTAAAGTCTGGTCGCGGAAATCATCCTTTATGATTTGTGGCGCCGCTTCATACTTTACACCATTGGCATCTTCAATTCTTAAGATCAGCCTTTTTTCCCTATGATCAGGGTTGTACAGGGTCATGGTCATGCGGCTGAAAGGTTCCAGATTCAGAGGTGGGTAGGCAGAAGCATAATCCAGATAGGGTCCAAATTCCAGTAGCCGATCGTCAGCATTGCGGTATTCAAGAACCAGGCCTTTCCAGGAATCTATTCTGCGGGCTTCCAGATCGGCAAACTTTCCCCTGCCGCGCAACACCTGCCACAGATCAGCCTTATCCGGCCAATCCGCCTTCTTCACACGTGCCTCATCTTCGTCGATGGATTTCTTCCAGATCATCTGCTCCAGACTGTCCATCCTCGCCCAGGGTGTCGGCTTGAGAAATAATGATTCCTCGAGATCAAGGCGGAACGGAACGACCGGCAGGCCGTCTGAGCCGTATAAATTAGCATAACTGTTGAAATTGTCAAAGGCGTAGGTCAAAGATTCGGGATGATCTATTTCCTCGTGCCAGACTAATACTCTGACACCATAGAGGATGCGAGCTTTAGCCGGAACGAAGACACGGTTTTTCCCACAGATGGAAAAGCCTTTTAGCTCCGTTTCCCCTGCAGGCAAACGTAAGCCTCCGCCCTGCACTGCGGTAGAGGTGAAATTTATCATCCATTTATTACCCACCTGTTCCAGAGAAACCGGTTCAGGCGCAGACGTAGAAATGCCTTCCTCGCCGCATAAGCCTCGGGCAATCAGAGACATGCGCGCGCCAAGCTGCAGTTTCGCCAGGGGGGTGAGAGCAAGGCAGACTGTATCGTCCTTCTCATAGTCAAGCGGCAAATCGTACTGCGTTACCAGGCCGCAGGAAACTTTCAGGCTGTGATGACAGCTGGTCAGCATTTCGTTAAATATCGCCAGATCATATGGACCCAGATCTCGATATAGATATGACTGCAGATGAGCGTAAACAAAATGGATTGTTTCGTCCGCAGGCACGAACAATTCCTTAAAAGTAATGACCAGCTGCTCCAGAGCTCTGCTGTAATAATCAGCGCTGTCCACATCGCTTTCACCATGCAGCCAGAGAACCCCGCGTAAAGCCAGACCTACCAGAGGTGACAGCTTATGATTAAACATAGCGCCCGGCTGGTTTTTGGGATCAAAAACGCGGACCAGAGGCACAGTTCGTTTATGCACCATGGTGCGCCTGACCTGAGGCCGGGGAATTATTTTGGGGCCGGGATCATTTGTGTCAGGTTGTCTGCCATCCAGTAAAGCTGCTGTTTGGGGCCGTGCCTTACGGCGTCTGGCAAAAGAAATATCTTCTTGTTCTTCTTTGCTCTGACGCTCTATGGACTCCTGATTCCAGGTGTCATCATCACGATACAGCTTCAGCTCTCGCACATGACTTTTCAGAATTGGATCTTTCTCCAAAACCTCGCGGGGAAGCCAGGAATGAATATGAGTTCCGGGGCAGGCCGCGTTTATTATTCCGATCGGTATGTTTATCGCCTGTGACATGTGCCAGGCAAAAGAAAAACCCACAGCAGAAACATCTTTGACCAGATGAACCTGATCTCCACGCAGCCAGAAAGCGTCCGCTGCCTCACCTAAGGGGTAGGGACTATACCTGGAAGTCTCATCGCTAAGTCCATTTTCGTTCATTTGGAAAAAGCGGATATTCTCAAGATTTATAGCTTTTTCCAATAATGGTTCTACGTCAGATTCGCGAACCTTCTGCGCCATATTGTCCTGACCGGCAGCCAGCCAGACTTCACCCACCAAAATATCCTGAAGAACAATTTCATGTTCAACGGTCGAAATAGTGATCTTGTATTTATCAAAAGACGCTTCCAGCGCAGGAAGTTTAATCTGAAAATAGCCATCCCGCTCGGTGACATCGTCTTCTTCATATATAATTCCGTAGAGGTTGGCATTTTCTTCTGCGCTGAGCTCATCTAAAGGCTGGCGCTCTAAACGCAGGTGTACCCTGCTCTCTTCCGGCGCAAAGCCATAAAGACGGCTGACTACACCTTGCTGTAAGACCAAGCCGTCTCGAAATACCGTTGCCAATTTGATCACTGCATCACTCCTGCATTATCTAGATAATTTATTTACATCAAGTAGCAGTATTCAGGAATAAAACCGAAATACATATCTGAACATTATACACACTAAGAGCTTTCATCGGATAGGAAAATTGAGTGTCTGATTACCTGAGTACCGTTAACTTCATCTTCCGTCAAAAAGCCTCGCTCTTTAAGCGCCTGAAGCAGATTATCCGGCCTCATATTTTCCACACTGCCGGCAAGGCTGAGCACGCGCAAATGGTCATCAGAAATGCTTATTGTTTCTATGATCTGACTTGCCAGATCAATCTCACGTCTCTTACCTTTGCGGGTCTTAACAAAAAGCACCGGACCGCCATCAAATACCTTTTGAAATGCTCTGCCGACACCTTTGCCGACAAACTCATAGTCTGCAGCCCGGACCAAAGACATAATGCTCTTTTTCTGCCCGGCGTCTCTATATTCAGCGTGTCTGATCTTCAGGCCGTCCGGCAGATTTGAGTTCAGCTTTGCCACAGCAGCATTAAGCTCAATCTCTTCCGTCAACTCCAGCTCGAAGGGTTCGTAACGGGTTTCAATACCACATCCTACCGGGAGCGCAAATACCATAAGAGGCCGCGGGTTATAGGCCTGTTCGCTCCAGGCCAGCGGCCAGTTAGCTCTGGCCAGAGCCCGCTCAAAGAGGCGCATCATGTCAAGGTGAGCCAGATAAACCGGAGCGCCGCTGCGCTCATAAAAGAGTCGCACTTTGTAGGTCAGATCCGTTTCTGCTTCTGCTCTCGCTGTTTCCACAGACGATACTTCAGCTATTTCGGATGCTGTTTCCTCTTCCGCTGAAGAGTCTGTAACAGTCACATCTTCAACATTCTCAGTTGTTTTTTTCTGCCACTGCGTGCAGATGCCGCAGTGCTGGCTCTGTAAGCCACAGTAACTGCACTGTTCCATGCACGAGTCTGTAGTTACACCTTCCTTGGCCTGCTCAAGTTCCCGCAAGAGGAAGCGCTTAGTGACGCGGACATCCATGTGATCCCAGGGCAGAGCTTCATTCGTACTGCGCTCACGAGTGTAAATATCGCTGCTTAAACCACATTCCGCTAGAGCTTTGTCCCAGCGTTCCACAGAAAAATGCTCATGCCAGGCATCAAGGAAACTGCCGTCCTGCCAGACCTTTTCGATCACGGGAGCCAGTCGTCTGTCACCACGCGCCAAAACTCCTTCGATGCGGGAGCTTTCATATTCGTGCCACTGCAGCGCTATGCGGCGGTCACGCAGCAAGTCGGTCAGAAGTCTCACTCTTTCTTTCATCTGTGACGGAGTGATTTGCTCCACCCACTGGAACGGAGTCCAGGGCTTTGGAATAAAGAATGAAATGGAGGCGGTGATTTTCGGCTGTCGTTTGCGTTCCTCATGCGGAATGTTCTTCCAGACTTCCAGTATCTTCCAGCAGAGATCAGCAATGCCTCTGACGTCTTCTTCCGTCTCAGTGGGCAGACCCAGCATAAAGTACAGTTTTATATTGCTCCAGCCACCGCGGAAAGCTATGTCGCATGCCTTGAGCAGATCTTCTTCCGTGATATTTTTGTTAATCACATCACGCAGCCGCTGAGTGCCCGCTTCAGGAGCGAAGGTCAGACCGGCCTTTCTGGTGCCGGAGATTTGCTCCATCAAGTTGAAGTCAAATGAATCCAAACGCAGAGAAGGCAAAGACAAATTAACGTGACAATTTGCAGTTTTTTCAAGCAGAGCCGACATTAAGCGGTTCCGTTCGCTATAATCGCTGCTGGATAAGGAAAGCAGTCCCAATTCCTCTGAACCTGTCGAAGCCAGCAATTCTTCCGTGTATTCGACTAAAGTAGGCAGTGAGCGTTCACGCACAGGTCGGTAGATGTAGCCGGCCTGACAAAATCGGCAGCCGCGCGAGCAGCCGCGAAAAAGCTCGAGTACCGCGCGGTCATGGACTACTTCCATTGAAGGCACCATGGGCTCTGTCGGGTAAATCAGCTCATCCAGTTCAGGCTCCAGATGGCGCTTGATGACAGCAGGAGCTGAGGGTTCAAGAACTTTCATTTCTGTAAAGCCATGTTCGCCGTAGAGGGCCTCATAAAAGCTCGGGACATAGATCCCTTCAATCTGAGATGCAGCCCGCAAATAGGCTGTTCTAGACTCTCCACGCGTTTTGCACTCGTTGTATAGTTCCAGTAATTCCGGCAGCAGCCTCTCCCCTTCGCCTAGCTGGATAAGATCGAAAAACTCCGCCATTGGCTCCAGATTACAGGTAATCGGGCCTCCGGCAATTATAAGGGGATGTGTTTCGTCACGTTCAGCAGCATAGAAAGGTACATCGGATAAGGCTAACATTTCCAGGACAGCAGTATAGGAAAGTTCATAATGCAGGCTGAAGGCCAGAACATCGAATTCGCTCAGTGCTGTGCCTGATTCGATCGACTCCAGAGAGATATCCTCCTGCCGCATAATTTCGCGCATGTCAGGAGCTGGCATGAAGGCTCTTTCGCAGAAGATCTTGTCCCGGGCGTTTGCTGCTTTATAAAGAATCTGCAGGGCCAGATTTGACATGCCGATTTCATACAGATCCGGGAAACAAAAAGCTACATGCAGTCGTTCAGCTGCCCTTAAGGCGCTGAAGCTTTCTGATTTATCAATATGATTCCATTCGCCGCCCACATAACGGCTCGGCTTTTCCACGCGTGCCAAAATAGCACGCTCTTGCATTCGTTTTTTATTGCTCATATTTTTCAATTATCTATTCAATTCTTCCACTAGTTTCGCGCGCAAATTTTCAAATCCCGGCTTACCTAATAACGCGAACATATTCTTCTTGTAAGCTTCCACTCCGGGTTGATCGAATGGGTTGATAGCATCCAGATATCCGCTGAGGGCGCAGGCTTTTTCAAAGAAATAAATCAATGCGCCAATGCTGGCGGGGGATCTTTTGGATACTTCCAGACTTATATTGGGAACACCACCACGCACATGAGCCAGACTGGTACCTACAGCTGCAGTCTGATTGACCTCATGCAGACTCATACCGGCGAGATAGTTCAATTGATCTGAATTATCTTCCTGTTGCGGCACCTTCAGTTCGCGCTGCGATGTCTTGAAGAGGATGGAAGTCTCAAAGAGAATCCTTCTCCCTTCCTGTATGTACTGACCCAAGGAATGCAGATCAGTGGTAAAATTCGCCCCGGCCGGGAAAAGACCGCGTCCGTTCTTACCTTCACTTTCGCCGAAAAGTTGTTTCCACCATTCGGTAAACATTGTCATCGAAGGTTCATAATTAACCATCATTTCCAGCAAATATCCGCGTTGAGCCAGAATGTGACGTGTCTGAGTGTAACGCACGCAGTCATTAACTTCTGCGGGATCAAACTTCAAATATTTCTCATAGGCCCAAGTGGCTCCGTCCAGCAAGTCCCGTATATTTATGCCGGCTACGGCAATCGGCAATAGTCCTACTGCACTTAAGACTGAATAGCGTCCACCGATATCATCGGGCACAACAAAGGAGTCGACTCCGGCCTCGTTGGCATAGGAGCGCAAAGCGCCTTTATTGGCATCTGTAGTTACGACAATGCGTTGCTTTAACTCTTCGGGACTATACTTTTTCTCCATGAAGGAGCGCAGGATACGGAAAGCGATGGCAGTTTCCGTGGTAGTTCCTGACTTTGACACAACATTCAGGCTCACATCATAGTCTGCGAGGATATCGCAGAGTTCTGCCAGATAATCTTCGCTCAGCTGATGTCCTGCGAACAAGACCAGAGGCGCGCCGCGCTGAGATTTATTCAGAAGTGTAGTGAAGTGATGGTTACAGGCTTCAATCACGGCCCTGGCTCCAAGATAAGATCCGCCTATGCCCAAAACCAGGAAGATATCACTGGACTCGCGCAGCCTTGCCGCAACGGTTTCTATCCTTTTCAGCTCCTCTTCGGCATTGATTTCCGGTACATGATACCAGCCACTGTATTCAGCGCCAGGTCCGGTTCCGCTTTCCAGTTGTTTGTGAGCGGTAGCCATAAATGGCAGCAGATTCTCCAGCTCTTCTTCCGTAATAAAGGGCATCGCTTGTTGCGTCTTAAGGCTCAACATGGCACATCCTCCTTCAAAATGCTTTTTCAGCAGTGATGACATAACTAACTTACGCATCCTAATTTATCATTATAGCGAAAATACGTGGCAAAACACTTTCAGTTGAAGAAAGCTATGACCGCTAAAGAGAAATTATTATTTATTGGCAGGAAAGGTATCAATCGCGGGGCGTACGCGATAAAGTTCGTTGTCGCCGCCTGTTACTCTGACTGATCTGCCCTTGGAAATGTACTGGGACGATATAGCCGGGAAGGTTGTGAATGAAGCCCTTTTATCCTCGCTGCTCAAAGCGATTTCATCTTCTTTTTCCGCGGAAAAGGCCGGACGTATTTCGCCGATCGAATTTGGTCTCAGTTCCGTAACGGCAATGGCGCGCATACCAATTAAAGTAGAATCGTTCTCTGCAATTTCCCGCTTGGCGATTGTTTCAACTCTTCTTCTCAGCCGGGAAAAAACAAAAAGTGCCAGCCCCAGTGCAACCAGGGCCAGCAACAAAATACGAACCATTAGAGTTATCTCAGGTATGCTCATGACTTTTTCAGACTTAGTACTTTATTCTCCCAGATAAAAGCGTAATTACCACTATCGTCGAAATGCGGGCCGCCCATGTCGGGAGATTCAAGTTCAGCGCCAACGTTGTCAGCTGCGTCTACAATAACTTTCTCTGCATAATTGAGATCACCGGACAACCAGAGGTCAGCCAGAACATCTTCAATGCGGCGCTGAATCTTTCGACGCAGAGGTCTGGCGCCGTACTTGGGCTCATAGCCCTCCTTGGCCAGGAGATCCCTCGCGTCCCCGGTGACTTCAAGTTCAATATTGCGGCGCTTCATATCCCTGACAGGATCCTTCAGCATCAGATCGACAATTGATCTGATTTCCTCAGTAGTCAGCTCATGGAAGACGACGGTTTCGTCTATGCGGTTAAGGAATTCCGGTCGGAAGATATCTTTGAGAACTCCATCGATGCGCTCTTCCATCGCAACGTGTCCGTCTGCTCCAAATCCGATCGTGTTACCTTTGAGTGTTGTGCCGGCATTACTGGTCATCACAATAATGCAGTTTTCAAAACTTACTACGTGGCCATGGCTGTCGGTCAGACGGCCATCATCCATAATCTGCAGCAAAATATTGTAAACATCCGCATGTGCTTTTTCAATTTCGTCAAATAGCACTACGCTGTAGGGTTTGCGGCGAATTTGTTCTGTCAGCTGGCCACCGTCATCGTAGCCGACATAACCGGGAGGAGATCCGATCAGCTTACTTACTGTATGAGCTTCCATGTATTCAGACATATCCAGTCTGACCAGTGCATCCTCAGTATCAAACATGACCTCAGCCAGAGCCTTGACCAGTTCCGTCTTACCGACTCCTGTCGGCCCGACAAAGAGGAATGTTGCAGGCTTGTTTTCCTGACTGAATCCTGATCTGTGACGTCTGATGGCGCGGGACAAAGCATTAACTGCCTCATTTTGTCCCACAACCCGTTCGTGCAGTCTGTCTTCCAGATGCAGCAGGCGTGAACTTTCTTCTTCGGTCATGCGAACAACCGGAATACCGGTCCACATTTCAACTACAGAAGCGATATCTTGCGTTGTGATCTCAACCGGGGGACAATTTCGGGCTGTTTCTTCCCGCTGAGAACGAACACGCATCAGTTCTGACCGGACTTCTATATGTTTGGCGTAAAGCTCGACTTGATCGCTTTCAGCCGTTGATTCATTTATGGTCTTCTCAAGATCTTCCTGCGCGAATTCCAGCTCTTGAATTTTGTCGTCCAGCTGCTTAATCTCAACCAGACACTCGCAAGCGAGATTTGCACGTGAACCGGCTTCATCCAGGAGATCTATGGCCTTGTCGGGCAGAAAACGTTCAGTAATATAGCGCGAGGACAGACGTACCGCTTCTTTCACAACCGGAGCCGGATAAAACACGTGGTGATGATCCTCATAGTAGTCTTTAACCCCCATGAGAATCTCAAAAGCATCTTCCTTGCCTGGCTCATCCACCATCACCTTCTGGAACCTGCGTTCCAAAGCTGAGTCTTTCTCAATAAAACGGCGGTATTCATCTAAAGTAGTGGAGCCGATGACTTTAATCTCACCTTTGGCCAGAGCAGGTTTCAAAATATTACCGGCATTCATAGCACCTTCGGCATCGCCTGCGCCCATGATATTGTGAAGCTCATCAATAACCAGAATCACATTCCCGGAACGGCGGCAGTCATCAACTACGCCTTTCATCCGGCTTTCAAACTGGCCTCTGAATTGAGTACCGGCTACCATGCCTGTCATATCAAGCAGGAACATTTCCTGATCCAGCAATTTGGCAGGTACTCTTCCTTCGTGGATTCTGACTGCCAGACCCTCAGCTATGGCTGTTTTTCCCACTCCGGGCTCACCGATCAGTGCCGGGTTATTTTTGGTACGGCGATTGAGAATCTGGATGACATGATTCAATTCGTCATCGCGGCCGATAATCCGATCGATCTCACCATTAGCCGCCTTTTCGGACAAGTTCGTGCTGAATTGCTCCAAAAATTTGCGGCGCGGTTTACGTCGCGATCTTCTGCTTCTATCTTCATCTTCATCAGGATTACCGATATTAGCGGGAACCAGATCTCCAAAAGAAGTCTGAGAGCTGATCTGACTGTCACGGCCGGTGCTTAGTCTGCGATCATCGGAATCTACATCATCATCATCCTCTTCATAATCGGAGTCATCATCTGCACTCACCCATTCAGCATCATCCATAATGCCGGGAAATTGACCTTTCATCAGCATGCCGAGAACTTCTTCCGGTCTCTGACCGGAAAACTGTTCCATCATCTGATTCATCCGAGAAGTTATTTCATCAACATTGTCTTCCGTAACGCCAACGCGTTCAAAAAGTTCCGTCATGCCGCCGAGATCCTGCTCGTAGGCACACTTAAGACAGACACCTTCCAGACGATTCTCACCGTCGAAAGCTTTGTTGGCGAAGACAACTGCTTCATTTATTTTACATATAGAACATTTACTCATTTGCATTTCCGTTCTTTTAATCCTTAATTATATAATAAGTGACCGCCAAGCTTTGCTCAAGCTTTGGCCACGCTTGTTACGATGTTTTCCTGGGAAACTGAAGGATACACCCTTTTAAGTATTTGCGCAAGGTACTGTCCGGTGTAGGAATCCTTGTTTGCCGCAACTTCATCCGGTGTACCCGCTGCCAGCAGGTAACCGCCTTTTTCTCCCCCTTCAGGGCCCAGATCGATGATGTAGTCCGCAGTTTTAATTATGTCCAGATTGTGCTCGATTATCAGAACTGTATTGCCTGACTCAACCAGACGATGCAGTACACCAATAAGATTATGTACGTCTGCGCTATGCAGGCCGGTAGTAGGCTCATCCAGTATATAAAAGGTCTTGCCGGTATCACGCTTGGATAATTCGGTAGCCAGTTTAATTCGCTGAGCTTCGCCTCCGGATAGTTCCGTTGAAGACTGCCCTAGTCGGATGTAACCCAGTCCCACATCAAGCAGTGTTTGTAATTTACGCGCTATACGGGGAATGTTCCGGAAAAAGTCTAAAGCTTCTTCCACGGTCAGGTTGAGAACATCGCTGATGTTTTTGTCCTTATAACGCACTTCCAGAGTTTCTCTGTTATAACGCAAGCCGTCACAAACCTCGCAGGTGACATACACGTCAGGCAAAAAGTGCATCTCAATACGGTTGACTCCGTCCCCCTGACAGGCCTCGCAACGGCCTCCCTTAACGTTAAAGCTGAAGCGGCCCGGTTTATATCCGCGTGCTTTCGCCTCCGGAGTCTCTGCAAACAGACTCCGGATCATATCAAATGTTCCGGTGTAGGTTGCCGGATTGGAGCGCGGAGTGCGTCCAATCGGGGACTGATCTATGGAAATGACTTTATCCAGTTGTTCAATACCTTCTATACGGTCAAATTTTCCCAAACGGCGCCGCGAATTCTGCAATTCAACTTCCAGTTTTTTCAGCAAGACATCATTGGCCAGGGAGCTTTTCCCTGAACCGGAAACGCCTGTTATACAAACCAGGTTTCCCAACGGAATCGATACATCAATATTTTTGAGGTTATTCTCAGCCGCGCCGTAAATTTTGAGAAAACCCTGTTTCTGCGGTCTGCGTTCCAGGGGTATCTCTATTGATTTTTTGCCAGAAAGATACAGGCCCGTTATGGAATTATCATCATTGGCGATATCCTCAGGTCGTCCGCAGGAAACTATCTTCCCTCCGTACTCACCTGCCCCGGGTCCTATATCAACAACGACATCCGCTTCCCAGATTGTCTCCTCGTCATGCTCAACTACTATTACGGTATTTCCTAAATCGCGCAGGTTCTTCAGGGTGCGAAGAAGTCTTGCGTTATCTCGCTGGTGCAGTCCTATAGAAGGTTCATCCAGAACATAAAGGACACCGGTAAGACCGGATCCGATCTGTGTTGCCAGACGAATGCGCTGCGCTTCACCGCCAGACAAAGTAGCCGAGGCTCGCGACAAAGTCAGATATTCCAG
This sequence comes from Eubacteriales bacterium, assembly GCA_028706195.1. Classification (GTDB taxonomy): domain Bacteria; phylum Bacillota; class Clostridia; order Saccharofermentanales; family DTU023; genus DTU032. The sequence continues at coordinate 22,531 of JAQWBU010000001.1, read as the reverse complement.
GCCGACATCGAGCATGAACAACAAGCGAGCTTTGACTTCTCTGAGCACGGGTTCAGCTATCTCCGCTTTGCCGCGATCCGAAAACTCTACCTGCTGGAGGAAACTATGCGCATCGCTGATCGACAGGTCTGTCAGCTCCTTAATATTCAAATCTCCTATAGTCACAGCCAGACTTTCCGGTCTGAGACGCCCGCCTTTACAAGCAGGACATTCCGTGAAGGCCAGATATTGATCATAATAATCTCGGATATCACCGGAGCTGTTGTCTTTGTAACGGCGTTCCAGCACCGATACAACCCCGTTCCAGGTTGTGCTGTACGGTTCACCCCGATCGTAACGGGTCATGCTGGTGTCTACTGTCAGTTTGGGATTATCTCCGCCAAAGAGAATCAAATCCTGAATATCCTGTGGTAGATCCTTCCACGGCGTTTTCAGAGAAAACTTATATTTTTTCGCCAGAGCGTTAAGATGAGCTCGGGCCCAACTGCCGGTGTCCTTGAAATTAAAGCCAATGGCTGAAATCGCACCTTCTTCCAGAGAAATGTTCTTATCCGCTATGATCAGGTTCGGATCAATATGAGTGTGTTCACCCAGGCCGGTACATTCGGGACAGGCTCCATAAGGATTGTTAAAGCTGAACATTCCGGGAGAAATTTCGCCGATACTGATCTGACAATCAGGACAGGAGAAATTTTGTGAAAAAAGCTGCTCGCGCCATTCTATTTCATCTGAGTCAGAGCGCTGTTCAAAGCGAATCATGACCAGACCATCCGCCAGCCTGAGGGCAGTTTCAACTGAATCCGACAGTCTGCTGTGAATGTCCGGGCGCAGGACCAGGCGATCAACCACAACTTCAATCACATGTTTTTGTGTCCGCTGTAGATTAATCTCTTCTTCCAGCTCATAGATCACACCATCGATGCGAACTCGGACGAATCCCTCACCACGCAGGTAGTCCAGGACCTTCTTGTGCTCACCCTTGCGATCACGCACTACAGGCGCGAAAATATAGAGCCTTGTTCCCTCTTCTTCCTGCATAACAATATCTGTAATCTGGTCGATGGATTGACGCTCGATGACACGCCCACACTGCGGACAGTGCGGTGTTCCCGCTCGTGCGTACAAAAGACGCAGGTAGTCGTAGATCTCTGTTACCGTCCCCACGGTAGAACGGGGGTTCTTACTGGTCGTTTTCTGGTCAATGGCAATGGCCGGAGACAATCCTTCAATGCTGTCAACATCAGGTTTCTTGGATTGACCCAAAAACTGCCGCGCATAGGACGACAGCGATTCTACATAGCGTCGCTGTCCTTCTGCGTAGATTGTGTCGAAAGCCAGAGAAGATTTTCCGGAACCTGAAATCCCGGTAAAAACGATCAGTTTGTTACGTGGAATTGTCAGAGATACATTCTGTAAATTATGCTCACGCGCTCCGCGTATAATCAGATCTGAATTCATGATTCGATCTTAGCACAGATGTATGATTAATTGCGTAACTAGTTCGAATAAATGATGTCAAATTATTAAGTCTCTTTGAGAACCTGAGCGGGTATGCAGGTGAACATTTTTCCGCCCATGAACGGAACCAGCTCCACCTCCAGGCCGTAAATAAGAGAAAGGTTTTCCGAAGTGAGGACTTCGTCCGCCCTGCCCTGAGACATGATTTTACCGTCATGCAGGAGTATCACCGCATCTGAAAAAAGCAGAGCCTGATCCGGATGATGCGTAGATAAAAATATTGTATAGCCTTCATCGGCCAAATCCCGCACCATAGAGAGAATGCGCATCTGGTTTCCATAGTCCAGACTGGAAGTCGGCTCGTCCATAATAAGAAATTTCGACCCTTGGGCCAAGGCGCGGGCAATCAGGACCAGCTGTCTTTCGCCTCCGGAAATCCGCGCATATCCGCGATCCTCAAAACCTGCCAGACCCACACGGCTCAGTGCTTCGTGGGCGGTCTCCTCAGCCTTTTCGTCCGGAACATAAAAGATTGATCCGTTGGACTGAGTTGCCATCAGCACCACTTCCAGACAGCTGAAGTTAAAGGCCGGAATATGAGACTGGGGAATATAAGCGATCTGTTCAGCCCGTTCTCTGGTATTAAGTTCAGCCAATTCTCTGCCGTTCAGTTTTATGGAGCCCTCATACTTGGGCAAAAACTGCAAAATGCAAGAAAAAAGGGTACTTTTTCCTGAGCCATTAGCCCCTAAAAGACAAACAAAGCTGCCTTCCTCAAGTACAAAGGAGATGCCGTCCAGCACCTTGCGCTCACCGTAGGAGAAATGCAGATTTTCGATTTCTAAACTCATCCTTCCTCCTAGATGTTCATCCTGGTTCTGCGGCTCAAGAGTAAATAAAGATAGAAGGGCGCACCGACCAAAGAAGTCAGAATACCCAGTGGAATCTCCGCTGTGTAAGCCAGACGCGAAATGTTATCTACAATCAAAAGAAAGCAGGCTCCCATCAGCATCGATGTGGGCAGCAAACGTCTGAAGTCGCTTCCGACCAGTAGACGTGAGAAATGCGGTATCACCAACGAAATCCAGCCAATCATGCCGGAGACGGCGATGCTGGTCGCTGTCAGCAAGGTGGCACAGACAATCACGATCAGGCGTAAGGGTCCCACCGCCACACCCATAGATTGAGCTTCTTTCTCGTCCATAGTCAGTAAATTCATTTTCCAGCGTAAACCCATAAGCGGGAGCAGGCCGATCAAAATCAGAATAGCGCCATAATAAAGTTCGTCCAGTGTTTTCCCATTCAAGGAACCCATCAGCCAGAAAGTAATCTGCGGCAGTTGATCGTTCGGATCAGCTATAAGTTTCAGAAAACTGGTACCGGCATTAAAGATTGACCCAATCATGATGCCGGATAAAACCAGGCCCAGTACCTGATTTTGCCGCAATATTCTGCTGATCATATACACCAGAGCGACTGCCAGCGCACTGAAGATGAAAGCTGAAATTGAAATCAGGCCACCGCCGACTCCCAGCAGAATCCCCAACGCGGCCCCAAAAGCTGCGCCGGATGAAGCGCCAATGATATCCGAGCTGACCAAGGGGTTGCGAAACATTCCCTGATAGCAGGCACCGGAAACAGACAGGGCTGCGCCAACCAAAGCAGCCAGACCAATACGGGGCAGCCTGACGTTAAAGAAGATCGCTTCAGAGGAATCGGTCCAGGTCTGTTCAACATCGGTAATTCTGCTAAGAAACAATCTCCCGATTTCCAAAAGAGATAAAGGATATCTGCCCAGTACTAGAGAAATCAGCAATAGGAAGATCAAAGCTATGATCAATACTGAGATTACACTTCTATAATTATTGCTGCTTTTAACTTTCAATTACTGCTCCACTTTCAGGTAAAGATGAACCGGCTAATCTTTCAGTGTTGAATTGGCCATCATGTCAGCATACTCTTCTGAACTCAGATCATAATCGTAGAAGAGTTTATAGTATTCCTGCGCAATGGCTGCAAAATCCTCTGTGAAAATATCCGGATATAGGATCTGAGCCATCCATTCCAGGCCGATATAGCGGTTGACTGAGGGCGGTGTCCCAAGCCAGTTATACGGCAGTCCGGGCACTTCATAATACTTACCGTTCTGAACAGCGCTGAGGCTGGAAAATGCCGGATCAAGCTCAACTTCATCATATACAGAGCCGGAAGCAAAAAATATTATCTCCGGATCCCACATAATCAGCTGTTCCATATTGATTTCATCACCGCTGCCGCGGGAGGAGGGACTTTCCACTTCAACTACGTTTTTTCCCAGCATATCCATGATTAGCGCATGATAGGTGCCCCTGGATATCGCGTTCAGACCACTTTCCCCCTGCAAATAGGCGAAACTTATTCTTTCACTTTCAGGGATTTCAGCCATTTTCGCCTTGGCACCAGCAAAAACGCGGTCACAGTAATTTCCTAAGGCTGCTCCCTTCTCTTCCCTGCCAAGGAGCTTGCCCAAGGTGCGATATGCCTCGCCGGACTTTTCCAAATCGGCCTCGATGAAAATAGCAGGTATACCGGTCTGTAAAGTGATCGTGTCCATATCTTCGGCAATGTTCCCCTTGGGCTCACCGATGTCGATTACAACTTGTGGTTCCAGACGCGCCAGCTCTTCCATATTCATGTTCTGTGAACCGAAAAATTGTCCGATGACAGGAAGCGCCTGATATTCTTCACCAATATAATAAGCCTCGCCTGCGCTCAGATCATTCGTCAGTGCAACCAGCAAGTCCCCGGCGATAGTAAGAAGTAATTGCTGAGAGAGAGGGCCGGAAGGCACAATTCTTTCTATATTTGATGGCAGGAGCACTTCTCTGCCCGCTGAGTCTGTAAAAACATAGGTCTCAGGTGTTTCTGTTTCAGTGGGCACTCCCGTCAGAGGCTGCGTCGGCTCGTTGGCAGGAGCCTCTGCATCAGCTGTGCAAGCTGTGATTGAAAATATTGTCAGCAGCGCTATGAACAGGCTGAGAACTTTCGATTTACGATTCAATTTGATTCCTCCTGTTTTAAAGTGGAAAACTACTTCAGTTTTCATGTAACGAACAAATTAATTATCATTACCGAGTTGTTTGATTGCGGAACTTGCTCTGACTAATATAACAGTTCTCTCTCAGAGTGACAAACTAAATAATAAGATTCTTTTTTGTGACATTTGACAAGCGGACATAATAAACTCCGCAGCGGATTGTCTCCACTGCGGAGTCCCTAATCCTTTATCTCCATATCTCTGCCGGAACTTCAACAGGGATTGGCTCTGCGTTAATACTGACGGACGAAATCTCGAAAGCTGCTGAAGGTTTGATTTCATCTGGCCTATGCCTCAGATCTATTCGCACCCAGTCATCCGGAGCAACCATTATGTGCCACTCCAGATGCAGCTCCCATTCTTCTGAAAAGAAGAGATAATGAGAGACTACGAGCCACTGAGGACTCACCATGGTTCCGCTCCATTCAGTATCTTCTGTTATGTTGAAGTCAGGGTATGAATCAGCAAGGTAAGTGATAAAGGGCTGAAGCAGCTCCTCAGCACGCTCTTTTCTGTCGTCCGTGCCCTCAATCACTTCGAATGTCATTGTCTTTGAATCGATGACAGATCCGCGTTCTCCCTGAATAATAACCTCAACTGTCTTACCTGCACTATCGTCCTTTGGAACAACGACCACTTCGGCCACCTGCCCTTTATTAACCTGCTCCTTAAAGACGCTTATTGCAGCATCTGACGATGAGGCGCTGATTGTGACAGGTGTTTTTGATGACTCCTCTTCGACAGTCACCAGATAATGTATGCTCTGACCTGGTATCGAAAAGCCCTTGAGCTCCTGAGGCAGCACACTGATTGTGAATGGTGAATCGTTCTGCTGAGCATCACAGCCATATAGAAGCAAGAGCGCGATGATCAGCAAGCCTACTACCTTTGCTTTTATGTTCATAGGCACTCCTTTCAGGCGCCAATGTCTGAACAGGGACATCAGCCCCGCCTTTGACCTGATCCAGCTTCAGAGTAACCCCGAGGCACCCCTGATGAAGAGCTGAGCACGGCCATCTGCTAAGGATGTGAACCCTCACTAATATTTTATTCCCTGCCTGGAAAATTCTGGTTGCAGGAGAGACAAATTCAGGGAGAATTTTTTTGCCGCTTTTATATAAAAGAGCTTGCACAAGACGGCAAATATACTCCCGTAATAGACCGAGTCTATCCCCTTGCGAAAATTGCAGAAGCTTACACCTATGTAGACAGTGGAAGGAAAACAGGCAATGTTATCATCACACCGTAATCGTCTATGCCTGGATAACCAGGTAAAGCAAAACCGCATTTAACGAGACTATTAATGGAACAGAGCGAATACTTCGTCCCATTTTTCGCTGTGAGTCGGGGAAACGATGGCACCAGTCCTGGCTGCCAGAACAAGTCCGTCCCGCTCTGAGTCATATCTGAGAAAAACCAGATATTCCTGTCCGGTCTTTAGCTCTTCATTAATAGCGATAGTAACGGGAAGCGCTACTTGTGGATCACTTTTGTACTCAGCCTGAATTCGCTCAACTTTTCCAATGGAAACATATTCATTAATGTATTCAATTTCTGAAAATGTTACTCTCGCAGCTAAATCGGAATTAGCTAGCATTTCTGCCGCATCAGAATAGGACGTAGGAACAGAATAGGCCGGCTGATGAAGCACGGAAACCACCGAATCAGTAATTTCCCGGTCATAATTATGTAGAAAGTCTTCCGAATGCACGACTGGAATCATCTTTTTATCAACTTTGTTCGTAAGCTGAATTCCTCCGTCCGCTTTCACTTCGAAGACTGTCTGGTTATAAATAGGGTTAATCAGAGGCCATGGATAAACAGGCAGCTCATAGGCTGTGGCAAAGACCAGATATTCTGAACCGGTTTTAAGAGTATGAGCATCCGCATCAGTTCTTCCTACCATACGGATCTCTTTCTCCTCGCTTAAGCCTTTATATAAATGATTGACCCGGAACATCTGCAATTGCCATGTAGTGGCACCATCGACCTTCTCTATACCTGAAAAAACACCCCGGAAAATATAGTCAGAGGCATCAGACAGTTGTTTGACAGTATGGAAAACCGGAGCATTCTTTATATAGGACTGATCACCGTTTATTGCTTCACCTTCCTGGAAAGGAGTTGACTCCCCCTTCGTGTCAGAAATAATTGCATTTTCCTTAGGTGATGTTTTATCTATGTTGATTAGCGGATAGATAACCGTAAAGAAAATTAAAATCACTGCCGCACTTGCTACTAAAGAAAGATGTTTGCGTGAAGCATTTGTTTTGACCACCTTGCGGGATGGACATTGACTCGTTCTTTGCAAAATCTTTTCATGCAGATTCTCATCGACAAACAAATTGTCCATATAATCTCTATACGTTTTCATGATAAATCCTCCAATAACACTTTTAGCTTTTGGCGTGCACGGGTTAATTGACTTCTGATGGTAGATTCTCTTTGCCCGTTCAGTTCAGAAATCTCCTTAATCGAATAGCCTTCGTAATAAAACAAATGAATGACAGTGCGGTATTTGTATGGTAATTTCATTACTTCCTTTATTAATTCATCTTGTTTCGGATCAGAAGCCGGGTAGGAGTCAAGGAGAGTGGTCGTTTTTCTGCGCCAGGGAGATCGCAAATGGCTATAGCAGAGGTTGATGGTTACTCTTATTAGCCATGCCTTTGCATGCTCTTCTGATTCGAAGCAGGGAGATTTTTCATAAGCACGTAAAAATGCTTCTTGCACGATGTCCTCGGCATCGGCTCTATTGCCGGCAATTGCGAGTGCAGTGCGATAAAGCCTGTTTTCATGTTTTATTACGAGTTCTTCAAATTCTTCCGGCCGACAAGAATCATATGCCACGAAACGTACCTCCTCACCCTGTATACGCTTTAGGTGATCAAAAGGCTGCAAAATATATTATATTATGTGTGTTCTTTAATCTTACAGGAAAACTGTACTTCAAAAAAAAGAACAGCTGGAATGCAATATTCCTGCTGTTCACTTATGATGGTGACCCTAGGGGGAATCGAACCCCCGATTCCGCCTTGAGAGGGCGGCGTCTTAACCGCTTGACCATAGGGCCGCGCACGCTGATGCATTATAACAGTTCACTTGTGTAGCTGCAAGGGTTTTCTAGCTACTTAATTCGTAAAGTGCAATTGCCCCTGCCATAGCAACATTAAGGGATTCTGCCTGACCCGGCATTTCAATCCTGATGCTGCGGTCAGCTGCGTTGAGTACCTCTTCGGGAAGCCCACTTCCCTCATTACCGAGCAAGAGGGCGAAGTAAGTTTTCTCTTGTTCCAGACCCCGGATATCTTGTCCGCTAAGATCCAGAGCAAGAAGTTCAATCTCCATCGCCTTGAGTTCTTCCAGAGCTTTCATCGGATCATTTTCTTCGATCACACGCAGATGGAAAATCGAGCCCATGGCTGCCCGCAAGGTTTTGTCGGACCAGGGAGATGCCGTCGCGCCGAGCATAATCACCTGTCTGATGTCAAAAGCATCTGCGCTTCGAATCAGAGTCCCCACATTTCCCGGATCCTGAACGTCGATTAAGACCAGGCTATTTTGTGGCTTTATATCTTTAAGAGTATTGCGCTGTGGCTGCATTAGTGCCAGAACTCCCTGCGGTGTCTTTGTCGAAGACAGGCGCAGAAATAGATCGCTGCGCAGGAGTATCTTTTGATCGGGATCAAGCTCATCCAAAAGTTCCGCCGACGTTTCACGCAAGCGCTGCAGTATTGTCTCACCTTTCACATCATCAGAAAAGACGAGAAACTCCAGTTTGGAGCTTGCTTGAAGAGCTTCTTCAATTTGACGCAAACCTTCAATCACGATCCAATTTGTTTTTTTGAACTCACGCGCACTGCCCTGTGCCAGGAATTTTCTGTACAGATTATTCTTATCGGAATCAATTAAACGCATCGCATTCTCTCTGAACAAAAAAGGGGGAGTATTATACTCCCCACTTTAAACAAATATATGCTGGTTTACTGCTTCAGGGCTTCCTGAGCAACGCCAACCAAGCTGGCGAAAGCTTCTTTGTCGTTGACAGCCAGATCTGCCAGAACCTTGCGATCCAGGCCGACACCTGCTGTAGACAAGCCATTCATGAAGCGGCTGTATGACATACCGTTTTGACGGGCTTCAGCGTTAATGCGGGCAATCCACAGACGACGGAAGTCGCGCTTTTTGCGTTTACGGTCATTGTATGCATACTGGCCTGATTTCATCACAGCCTGATTAGCGACTTTATATAGCTTACTCTTGCGGCCGAAATAGCCTTTAGCTTGTTTTAAAACTCTTTTATGACGACGACGGGTTGTTACCCCTCTTTTTACTCTAGCCATAATATCCTCCTTAAAGTGGTCACGACTTATTTATAGGGTAATAATTTGCGCAAACGTTTCTGATCTGAAGCTGACACTACTACTGATTTACGTAGCTGGCGCTTGCGTTTCGGCGCTTTCTTAGTCAGAATATGCTTCTTGAATGCGCGATTGCGTATGAACTTCCCCGTCCCCGTTACTCTGAAACGTTTCTTTGACGAGCTGTGTGATTTCTGTTTAGGCATAAAATACCTCCTCCTGCTAACTTTATATTAAAATTCCCCAGACTCAAGCTGCTTTTTCGCCAACTCAAGCAGGGCGAAAATGGTCTGTGTTACTCTCCGATCGCTTGTCTGCTTAGTTAATTGAGCAGTTATTAATCAGCAATGGGCGCCAGATACATTATCATGTTTCTGCCTTCTGCCTGCGGAGCTTTGTCCACTACGCCGACTTCGCTGACTGCGTCAGCTACTTTCTGCATGACATCGAATCCTTGATGCTTAAATGCCATTTCCCGACCGCGGAAGCGAATAACTACTTTGACCCGATCACCATTTTCCAAAAAGCGAATGGCGTTTCTTACTTTGACGTTAAAGTCGTGTTCTTCTGTAGTTAATTTGATCTGCACCTCTTTAACCTGAATAGTCTTCTGGTGCTTTTTGGCTTCACGTTTTTTCTTATCTTGGTCGAAAGCAAATTTTCCATAATCCATTATTTTTACTACCGGATTATTTTTGTCAGGTGACATCAGCACTAAGTCCAGTTCTGCTGCCTCTGCTCTGGAAAGAGCCTCTTCAATTGGCACGATTCCTATCATTTCGCCATCTGCATCGATAAGTCTGACTTCAGGAAAATCAATTTCCCGATTAATGAGATGACCTCTGCGGCTTTGTTGAGCGATAATAATACCTCCTTTGGTTTTTCGCATAAAAAAAGCGGATTTCTTCCGCCCACACATCAGCATCGAACGATGCAGTCTCTGTAGACCTCTTTACCGAAGCTGGAGGTGAGAAGCGGAACTTCTACTTGTTATCGGTTCAAAGTATACAGAGGCAGAGCGCTTGCGTCAAGCACCCTGCCCCTGAAAATATAAACTTTTTTCTGGTATTGCTTAACATATCGTCAGCAATAAATCTTATATTGTTTTAGTTATTCTCTCGCGACGATGATAGATCATTTTGAAAATTTCACCGGCTGCGAAAGGAATCAGAACCAGGCTGAGAATCATGCCCCAGTCACGTAACTTAAGCGGAATCGTGTAGAAAGGTTCATTCATGAATGGCAGGTAAACCACGGCCAGAGTCAGTACGACCGACAGCAGAATGGCTTTGTTCAAGGTTGAGTTTGAGAAAACCCCGAGACTGAAAACCGAATGTCTTTCCGAACGACTCGAGAACGCTCTTATCAGCTCTGCCAGAACCAGACAGATGAAGGCGTAAGTGTGAGCGCCAACTGAGGGCTGTGTGCCGGCCAGAGGCATAAAGCTGAAGCCTGATACTTTCGCATTGCTAACCAGATACACGTCCGGATAGAAAATTCTGCCCAGATTAAAGGCTGCAAATACAGTCACCATTATGGCCAGAGCCTGAACAGCTATTGAGGCACGCATTTCCTTGTCCAATATTTTAGCATCGGGACTGCGCGGAGGTAATTTCATAATCCCCTCTTCCGCGCGCTCCTGTCCCAGCGCCAATGCGGGGAAACTGTCAGTAACCAGATTGAGCCAAAGCAGCTGAATCGGCATTAAAGGTGTATATTCAGGTCCTAAAATCATGTTCGTTATAAAAATGACCAGGATCTCGCCGACGTTACATGAAAGCAGAAAGCTGACTACCTTGCGGATATTACTGTAAATAACCCTGCCCTCTTCAACTGCACGCACTATCGTGGAGAAGTTATCATCAGTCAGGATCATATCCGCTGCCGTTTTGGCAACCTCGGTGCCGGTAATTCCCATGGCAACACCTATATCAGCGCGCTTGAGGGCCGGAGCATCGTTGACTCCGTCACCTGTCATCGAGGAAATATGACCCTTTGACTTTAAGGCATCAACTATCTGCACCTTGTTCTCAGGAGAGACGCGTGCGTAAACTGAAGTGTGTTCTGAAGCTTCCTGCAGCTCTTCCGGAGTCATCTTGTCCAGATCGGAGCCCGAAAGGACATTGTCATCTTTCTTGCGCAAATTGAGATCGTTGGCAATGGCGACCGCTGTTTCCTTATGATCACCGGTAATCATAACTACGCGGATGCCTGCGTCGTGACAGATGCGGATAGACTCCTTAACTTCGGGGCGGGCGGGATCTATCATACCCATCAGACCGACGAAAATCAGGTCTTCTTCCATGCCTTCGAATGCGTCAGTGTCATGATGACGATAGGCAAACGCAAGCACACGCAAAGCACTGCGGGCGAAGCTGTCATTCATTTCAGTTATTTCCTGACGACGTGCCTCTGTCAGGTCAATCACACCCTGTGCAGTTAATTCTTGATTACAGCGCTCCAGAATGCGGTCCGGAGCTCCTTTGGTCAACGATATGAAAGGAGCATCAGAGAAACTCGTGAATGCGACACTCATCATCTTTCTGCCGGAATCAAAGGGTTTCTCGTCTACGCGCGGATGCTCTTCACGCACATGAGCGACTTCCTTTGAGCAGCCTTTGGCAGCGGCAGCCAGCATGGCGCCCTCTGTAGGATCACCGATCATCTGGATTTCGCTGTTTTCACTACGCAAGATGGCGTCGTTATTTAATATGCCGATTTCAAACAGACGATCCAATATTTCCTGCGATGAAGCTACATCATTGCCATCTGTACTGCTAATCTCCCCTTCGGGAGCATAGCCGGTACCACTGACGTCAAAGACGCGATTGTCGGCATAAAGCTTGGTGACGGTCATTTCGTTTTGTGTCAGGGTTCCGGTCTTGTCACTGCAGATAGTATCAACACTGCCCAGAGTTTCAACCGCCAGAAGTCTCTTAACGATGGCGTTTTCCTTTGCCATTCGGTTCATGCCCAGAGAAAGCACAATTGTGACTACAGCCGGCAGCCCTTCCGGAATGGCAGCAACGGCCAAAGCAACGGCGGTCATGAAGAGTTGTAATGGATCCCCACCCTGCAATAAACCGACGCCGAAGATGACGCCGACAACGATTAAGGCCAGTATGCCGAGGATCTTGCCCAAACGATTAAGGTTTTGCTGTAAAGGAGTCTGCTCCTGAGTGATATTGGTCAAGCTGGAAGCGATGCGCCCAATTTCTGTCTTTTGTCCGGTAGAAACAACTACTCCGACACCACGACCATAGGTAATGGCTGTACTGCTGTAGACGACGTTTTGGCGATCACCAATCCCCAATACATCGTCCGATATAAAGTCGGCGTCCTTGTCTACCGGCATTGATTCACCGGTCAGAGCTGATTCATCTGCCTGCAGATTCTGGCTTTGTAAAAGTCGGATGTCGGCAGGAACAATATTGCCTGCCTCTAATTGAACCAGATCTCCGGGGACTATATCAGCAGCCGCAATCACCTGAAGTTTGCCATCTCGGATAACATGTGCCTCAGGAGCAGCCATTTTCTGTAATGCTTCAACTGCCCTCTCTGCTTTCCCTTCCTGGTACACCCCTAAGAGCGCGTTAATAATTACGATGGCCAGAATAACAGTAGCATCAAGCATCTCACCCATAGCGCCGGAAATAACTGCGGCGATGATGAGAATAATAATCATAAAGTCTTTGAACTGGTTCAAAAGCTTGACGAAAAAAGATTCCTTCTTTTCTTCGGCCAGCTCGTTGGGACCATATTTGTCCAATGCTTTTGCAGCAGCATCAGGAGACAGACCTTCAGTAGAGTCTGTTTCAAGTTTCGATATTACATCTTCTTTATTGCTGACCGAAGCTTCTTCCAGAGTCAAAAATGACTCTTTTGAATCCTCCTGCGTCGCAATCTCTGTTGTTTGCTTATTCATCTGACGTCTGTTTTTCCTCCATTATTAATATGCCCATTGGATCCATTATTATACCCTGACTCATCTTCCGGCAATTCATCTTCAGGTAAAATCTCTAATAATATCTGATCAATTCGACGGTCATCCATTGCCAGAACTGTAAAACGCAGATTTTCAAATATTACTGAAGGCTGTTCCCCGTCTGCAGGGATTCTGCCCAGCAAGGACAGGACAAAACCTGCGATGGTGTCGTAGTTGTCATCTTCCTCCAGATCTTCCAGAGCTTCGACATAGCGTCCTGCCTCCTGCGGAGTAAGCAGGCCACTTAGTATGAAACTGCCATCGGGGTTTTCGACAACATCATTTTTGGGCGGATCGTATTCATCTTCGATCTCACCCACAATTTCTTCCAGAAGGTCTTCCATCGTGATCAGTCCTTCAGTTCCGCCGTACTCATCGACAACGATCGCCATGGAAATATGTTTTGATTTCATCTCTCTGAATAAAATGTCTATCTGTTTACCTTCCGGTACGAAATAAGGATTACGCATGATTTTATGTAAATCAAAATCATCTCCACGCTCTTCGGCGGGCACACGCATCAAATCCTTCAGGAAAAGTGTACCGACGATGTTATCCAGATCCTCGTCATAGACAGGGAAACGAGAAAAATGAGCATTGGCAGCAAAGTTTACTGCCTCGTCATAGGTGGAGTCGACAGAGATTGCAGCAATCGACAGACGCGGTGTCATGATTTCCCCCACGTCCTTATCATCGAAGGCGAAAATATTATCAATTAAGAAGGCATCTTCCGCCGGCAAATCTCCGGTATCAACTCCTGCCTCAGCCAAAATTCGGATTTCATCCTCCGTTATAGTGTCCTGAGTTTCTTTCGGATCAATACCAAAAAGTCTTAAAACTCCATTAGTGCTCCAATTCAATAGTTTGGTGAAGGGGCGGAAGATAATATCAAAGAAAAGCAAAACCGATACAACTTTCAAAGACATTTGCTCAGGGTTGCGCATCGCCAGACGTTTCGGTACAAGTTCGCCCAAGACTAATGAAAAGTATGACACCAGTATGGTTATAAGAACTACGAAAAGTGTTTGCAGCCAGGGACTTTGGAACGAGGGATCAACTGCCAGATAAACTCGTGACGCGATTTTATCAGCTGCGAAAGCACTCGACAGGAAGCCGGCAAAGGTGATGGAAACCTGTATAGTTGCCATCATTTGGCTCTTGTTTTCGACAACATGCATCAGTTTTTTCGCAGCCGAACTGCCCTCATCGGCCATCTTTCTGATACGATTGTCGTTTTGTGTAACGATTGCCATCTCTGACCCGGCGAAAAAGCCGTTGATCAGGATTAAGATAAAAATTAGTATCAAATCAAAAGCTAAGGAACCCGATTGCGGCTGAACCGCTAACTCCTGATTTGACAGTAGCACCCTCGTAAGAGGGATAATACAGCCAGATTCGTCCAAGACTATATACCTCCAATAAATTGCGGGAAAATTCGCGCCTCAAGGGCCAACAGTGACCTTCACTGTTAAGATTGTTCCTCGCTCGTATAAATCGACGTTGTGCCTATATTATCAAAACCCGGGAACTGCTGCAAGAATATGATTTCCCGATAGCTGGTATTTTGTAACTTAATGGCGAATAAACTGAGAACAGGATATTATCAATAGTGGTTGACAAATCTATAACTAAGCTCCTATAATCTTTTGGTACTCAAACGCACCATTAGCTCAGTCGGTAGAGCAACTGACTCTTAATCAGTAGGTCCAGGGTTCGAATCCCTGATGGTGTACCAGAGGAAATCCCCCGTGAAGAGCGTCTGCAAATTCGCGGGGGATTTTTGTTTAGATGTTTGTTCAAAAATAATTATCCTTTAAACAAACCGTCCATCTTGCCTTTAATTCTTTTTCTGTCTTCTGCTTCACTTTTTAAATCCAACTCGATCTTAAGTTTGGATCCTTCTTTTGCTTTAGGTGGAAGAAACGCTTTAGGTAAATTTTCAAAAGATCCATCTTCCATTTCGCAAACAGCAAATTTACTTTCGATCCGATCAATTGTAACTATCATATGTGACCCTCCTTGTTTATTATGGTTTACACACTTTGCATGGTTCAAATCCTCGTGCAATTGCATCAGACTTGCTGATCTCAATTTTGCTTTCACTAAGATGCTTGCAACTTCCTGTATGGTATTTCGTTCCGGTCTTAGTTATATATACGATAGACCCATCTGCTACAACTGGAGCATCAGTTTCCTTCGTAGTAGTAGTAGTTGTTGTTGTTGTGGTTGTTGCAGTTGATGTAGTTGTTGTAGTAATTGTAGCTTCGCTTTTACTGGAGCTTGATGCAGCTGGTTGTTTCGTTGATGAAGTTGAGGACTTCTCAGCCTTAGACTCTGTCGTAACTACCGGTGCAGAATTAGGATTTTTATTAACACTAAAGTTTGATCAGTCAGATGTCACTATAATAGTTCCTGACAAATCAGTACGATAAACTTGGCAACCGATAGAGGTCAATTTATTTATTGTGCTTTGAGTTGGGTGACCGTAGCTGTTGTTGCCAACAGAAATTACTGATATTTTCGGTGCGACTTTATTAAGAAAAGTCGATCCGCATGATGTATCTGAACCATGATGACCGACTTTAAGTACATCTGCTTTTACATTTGACAAGCTATTTTCAACCTGACTCTCAGCATCACCCATAAATAGGAAAGAGTTCTGACCGAAATCCAGCTTCACGACTGCCGACCAATTATTCAAATTGCTGCCATAAGAGGACGCCGGTGATAGGAATCTCGCGTGAAGTCCATTATCTTTTAAAATATCAACTCCTGCTGCGGCTCGATAAACATCAACATCATTTGAGATCAAAGCGTCAATCATACTTTCGAATGTTTTGGTTGTATGCTCTATATCAGGCATATAGAATTTACCAATATTCAGCTTGTTAATCACTGTTGTCATACCGCCAATATGATCAGAGTGTGGATGTGTTGCGATGACATAGTCAATTTTATTGTAGCCAAGTAATTTTATGTAACTAACTACTTGATCTCCACTATTTCTTTCACCAGCATCAATCAGCATTGTCTGACCATTAGCTAGCTCAATGAATATAGCGTCACCTTGTCCCACATCAATAAAATGGACTCCCAAATCTGCAGATAAATTGCTATTAGAGGTATTTGAGTTGTTTTGCTCTGAAGTATTCTGGCCAGTAATAACCTGAGTATTAGCGGGATTTTTGCTTAAAGTTTTCCTGCTTGGAGTTTTTGAAGTGTTGCTCTTGGATTCTTCTATAGTTGGTGCTTCTATTTCCGGAGCAAAAGATGTGTTTGTTGCTGTATTTTTTCCGTCTGATTCCGAGGTAACTAATTCCGTATCAGTACCAGATGGTATTTCACCAATATTTCGAGCATCAGGCTTTGTTTCAAAAGTTTTTGAATCTCCTTCGGAAAAACCATCAATAAAGCCTTGACATCCTCCAAGAATTAGTAAAGCAATAAGTACGACTGCAAGCAATATTTTTGCTTGTGCTTTGCTAACTCTACTTTTAGGTAAAAACATAAGTATTCCTCACTAAATGATATAAATAATAATTTAATTTACAAGTGAAAAGTCAGCTAATGATCACTAAAACTGATAGGTGGGATAATTCTAGAATTATGTGCTAACTCTTCATAAACGCTCGTCATCTGTAATTCTATCAGTTAATATGACATAAAGATAATTAAATTTAGTGTTTTAACTTATTAATTGTACAAATTATTCATTTTCTTTCTGATCCTAGCTCTAATTTCATATTCATGCTCTAAGTCCAACATCAGATTGAAAACGGAACCATCTCTTGCTCCCTCTGGAAGCAAGAATAGTGGCATGTTAAAAAATATCCTGCTTTCAGTTTCACAGACAGCAAAACCTCCCTCAATGCGGTCAATTATTATGTATCTATCTTGATTTATTTCGTTACGGGAATAACTTAAGAGAAGAACAGGTATCAAAAGTAAGACCAAAATAATCAGTTTAATTTTGTTTTTATTACTTTGCTTCAACATAGATATTCCTTTCATAAGCTGATTTTCCAAGCTCTTCAAAAAGATAATCTATGATGGATTAATTAATTTCTATTTTTTTCAACAATAGCTGTCAAGGTTGGCGATAAAGCACGTTATTGTCTAGTCCTACTCATTAGGCCAGTACTTCCATCGCCGGACATCACGCTTGAAGGCTTCGTTCTCACTGTATGCTGCGATTTCTGCATACAGCTTTTCCAGCAATAGTTCTTTTTGTTCCGGAAGTCTGCCTTTGAAGGAGAATATATTGTTCTTATGGCTGCCGTTAACAATGAGGGGGATCTTAATTTTTTCAATAATAGACGCGGCTTCCTGCATGCAGTCCAGAGGTCGCATGCGCTTAAAGTTCCCGGCTCGCAGTTCCTTCACAAGAACAGCATTCTTGAACATGACCAGGCTCAGGAAAAACACTTCCTCTGGCTGTGAGCTGTTTATCAGTTTTGCTGTTTCTTCCTGATGTTCCGCACTCAAATCCTCGCCGCCAAGTCCGAGTACAATGTAGAAGGAATACCGGATACCGGCTTGCCGAAGTTTTTCTAAAGCTGTGCGTGTTTTCGCGACAGTAACACCTTTATCCTGTAAGCTCAAAACCTTGTCTGAGCCGGATTCTATACCTAAAGTTAACGAATCAAAGCCTGCAGCTTTCAATTGTCTAAGTTCATCCTGACCTTTTGCCAACACAGCATCAACACGGCTGAAACAGCCAAAATTCTCAACAAAAGGCAGGTAGCGCCTCACTAGTGCACTTATTTCAAGTAATCTTTTGCCGGAGAGTGCAAAGGGGTTGGCGTGCAAAAGAACCGCTCGTTTCGGCTTGCGTTCACGCAGAGTGTAGAATTCTGACTGCAGGCTTAATATCTTTTCCAACTTGTCAGGCTCCACAATCCGGAAAGGCAAATCATGATTTAAGTCACAGAACTTGCATCTGGAGTAATCACAGCCGACAGTCACCGGAATCATCAGTGAGCTGGCCTCACCCATGGGAACGTACTTGTAACCGCGATAAATATCGTACATTTCCCGGTGTATTTTATGCGCAAGATCTTTTGCCCTCAGGTCCTGTTTTTTCTTATTGCTTATACTGCCATGCATGATTTCATTGTACGAGAAATTTACAGATTTCGCTGACTACATACCTGTTTCAAAAAGAAATCCCATGCATTTCTTTGCTGTAAGAGGTGACACTGTGGAAAAGGCACATCTCCTCTTCCCTTCCAATTAAATTTAATGCTTGATCTATTTTATCAGCTAATATATATTAAATTATAATGATTATAAATTAAGAATCAATACATTTGTAGGTTCACACTGATATGACAAAAACAATCGAAGACTTTAAAAAAATACTACAAGAGAAAAATATTAGACTCTCACATCAAAGATTGAAAGTTCTGGAATACCTCGTCCAAAATAAAACCCATCCCAGTGTGGATGACATCTATATTAATCTGCAAAAAGACCTGCCAAGTCTGTCCAAGGCTACAGTTTACAATACATTGAATATGCTGGAAGAAGTTGGTCTGGTCAATGTTTTGACGATAGAAGACAACGAGAATCACTATGAAATCACCAGCAAAAACCATGGGCATTTCAAATGCACATCCTGTAAGAAAATTTACGACTTCACTTTAGATGTGGAAGAGATTAAATCAACTGACCTCGCTGATTTCGAGATAAAAGAAAGAGATGTATATTTCAGAGGACTTTGTCCGGAATGTTTGGACTCGGATCAAGATAGCTCTGATAAATAAATAAAGGAGGTATGTTAATGGCAAAATATGTATGTACCGTCTGCGGTTACATCTACGATGGTTCGGATGGGCCATGGGAGGACTTGCCTGAGAGCTGGGAATGTCCCCTCTGTGGCGCAGCTAAATCAGAATTTGAACTTCTTGAGGAAGCTCCTTCAGATGTAAAACCCGTTAGCGAAAGCAAAGACCCTGTCGAGTTCAAGGAAGATCAGGGAAACTTAACTTCGTTGGAAATGAGCGCCCTTTGTTCCAATCTGGCGCAAGGTCTGGAGAAACAGTACATGGCTATGGAAGCTGAAGGGTTCAGAGAACTGGCCAGCTACTTCAAGAAAGTGACAGCTCCGGCAGAAGATCCGGCCTATAGTAAAATGCTCGATCTGTTGGAAACTGATTTGAACGAAGACTTTCCCAGAGCTAATGCAGTAGCTGGAGAAGCTGAAGACAGAGGAGCTTTGCGCGCACTCGTCTGGACCGAAAAAGTCAGCCGTATCGTCAAATCTCTGCTCAACCGTTATGAAAAAGAAGGCGAATCACTCGTTGAAGACAAAGATGTATATGTCTGCACTATTTGCGGCTTCATCTATATTGGCGACCAACTGCCTGAAGTCTGTCCGGTCTGCAAAGTACCCAATTGGAAATTTGAAATGGTAGAGGCGAGGTAGAACAATGGCTAGAAAATACGCAGTAAGAAACATCAGACTCTGTACCAAAGACTGCTTATGTCTTTATGTTTGCCCCTCCGGCGCAACAGATACAGAAAACAGCATCATAGATGTAGACAAGTGCATCGGCTGTGGCGATTGCGCGGATGCATGTCCGTCAGGCGCAATCAGCATGGTACCTGAATTCTATCCTGATCAGCAGGAAGTTGAAGATGATGTAGTGCAATCCATGCGCAAATTGACGCGCAGCAAATCCGAGCAGGAACGTATAGCTTCCGGTCTGAGCGGTAAACTGGCAGTCGCGATCGAAAAATCAAACCACATTATGGCGGAAGAACTCTTGCGTGAGTCAGGCTACCTACTGCCCCAGTCGGATAACACAAAACAATTTCTTCAATCTTTATTAGACAAGCCCCAGCCTGAAGGTTTCCCGAGCCAGACAGTAGAAATGTTATTAGAAAAATACGAAAAATATCAGGAGGAAAAATCGATGGATGAAAAATCAACAACACTTGATAATCTGATGGCCGCCTTTACTGGTGAGTCTGAAGCAAACAGAAAGTACACAGCTTATGCTAAAAAAGCTGCCAAAGATGGTTATGTCAATGCTGCCAAACTCTTCCGGGCAGCAGCCGATGCTGAAACCATCCACGCTCTCAAGCATTTTGAAGTGGCAGGAAAAGTCGGTACCACCGCTGAGAACCTGAAAGACGGTGTAGAGGGTGAAACCTTTGAATACACCAGCATGTACCCGCCTTACGTCGAGCAGGCTGAAGCCGAAGGCAACAAAGCGGCAGCGCTGACCTTCACGTATGCAATGAAAGCTGAAGAAGTACACGCCGGCCTATATCAGGAAGCTTTGGACAATCTGGATAAGGAAGAGGAAGAGATAAACTACTATCTCTGCCCTGTCTGCGGAAACATCGAGAAAACAAGACCGGACAAATGCTGGATTTGTAACGCTCCCGGAGAAAAATTTATCGAGTACTAGTTTAGTATTTTTTCGAATAAAAAGCTCCAGTCCTAACTTGGCCTGGAGCTTTTTCTTTGACTGAATTATTAATTAATTACAGATCAAATTCTTTCTTCGCTTCAGCAAAGGCCGCCAGAGCCGTATCGAGCTCTTCTTTATTGTGAGCGGCTGATATTTGGCAGCGAATGCGAGCCAGCCCCTGCGGCACAACCGGAAACTTAAAGGCCACAACGTAGACGCCTTTCTTTAACATGAAGTCCGCAACTTCCAGGGCTTTCTTCGCATCATAAACCATGACAGGCACAATGGGGTGCGTACCCGGAATGACATCCAGACCCAGTTCTTCAATTCTTTTGCGGAAGTAAAGTGTATTGGCGTTGACGCGGTCTATCAGATAGCTGTCGCGTTGAATCATCTCGATGACCTTTAATGAGCTCGCAACAATTGCAGGAGACAAAGTATTGGAGAAAAGGTAAGGACGACTCTTTTGTCTCAGCCAGGCAACGATATCCTTATTTGCCAGAGTAAAACCACCTGAAGCCCCGCCCATAGCTTTGCCCAGAGTGCTGGTCATGATATCGACCCGCCCCATAACATCACAAAATTCAGGAGTGCCCTTGCCACTCTTGCCCACAAAACCGGAGGCATGAGAGTCATCAACCATCACCAGAGCATCGTAATGGTCCGCCAGGTCACAGATTGATTTGAGGTCCGCGATGATACCATCCATGGAGAAGACTCCATCCGTTGCGATCATCTTAATGCGGGCGCCATCTGCATCTGCATCTTTCAGACATTGTTCCAGATGTGCCATATCATTATTGTTATAGCGATAACGTTTAGCTTTTGACAGTCTGACGCCGTCAATGATGCTGGCATGGTTGAGTTCGTCGGAAATTATCGCATCTTCTTCAGTCAATAGTGTTTCAAAGAGGCCCCCATTGGCATCAAAACAGGAGGAATAGAGAATAGCGTCTTCAAAACCGAAAAATTTCGCCAGCTCTGCTTCCAGATCCTTGTGCTGTGTCTGGGTACCGCAGATAAAGCGCACTGATGACAGCCCGTATCCCCAGCGGTCATAGCTCTTTTTGGCCGCTTCTATTAGTTCCGGATTATTAGCCAAGCCAAGATAATTATTGGCGCACATGTTGATGACACCATTGGTTTCAGTTGTATCGATCACACTGCCCTGAGGTACGGTTAAGACACGTTCCTCACTATATAGGCCGGATTCCTTCAGTCCCTGCAAATTATCCTGAATGATTTTCAATCCTTTTTTCATATCAATTCCTTTCACTATCCATTATCCATTCTTTGCTTAATCTCTCGCACTGGTCCAATCAAGCAGAACCTTGCCGGACTTGCCGCTGTTCATGGCGGTAAAACCTTTTTCATAATCACGGAAATCAAAGCGATGTGTGATGATAGGAGACAGATCCAGACCTGCCTGCACCAAAGCCATCATCTTGTACCAGGTCTCAAACATGTCACGCCCATAAATACCGCGCAATGTCAAACTGCCCATAACAACTTTATTCCAGTCAACAGTCGTTCCTGCTTTTTGAAAACCCAACATGGCGATCTTCCCGCCCGTGATCATGGTATCAATCATTTCATTCAACGCAGATGCGGAACCTGACATCTCCAGACCGATATCAAAACCTTCAGTCATCTTGAGTTCAGGCATCAAATCCCGTAAATCCTCCTGAGTTGTGTTGACAGTCCGAATATCCGGAACAACTTTATGCGCCAGTTCAAGTCGTTCCGTCATTATGTCTGTCAGGACAACATTTCTGGCTCCGCAAAAACGCGCCACTGCAGCTGCCATGATCCCAATCGGTCCCGCACCAGTAACTAAAACGTCTTCACCGACCAGTGGGAACATGAGGGCGGTGTGAACGGCATTACCAAAGGGATCAAAAAGCGCCACAATGTCCTCCGGAACTCCGTCCAGGATTTTGACAACGTTTTGTTCCGGAATTACTATATATTCCGCAAAGGCACCGTCGCGGTTGACGCCTACACCCTTTGTATTAGGGCAAAGTACACGGCGGCCTGCGCGACAGTTGCGGCAAACACCGCAGACTATGTGACCCTCTCCGGAAACCAGATCACCTACTTCGATCGTAGACACCATGGATCCGACCTCGACTACACGCCCCACATATTCGTGTCCGATCACAAGCGGCGGCTTGATATTCTTCCGGGACCATTCATCCCAATTGTAAATATGGAGATCTGTACCGCAAAT
>JAQWBU010000114.1 GCA_028706195.1 Eubacteriales bacterium | reverse complement strand
TCTTTTCTCCGCTATGATTATTTCAATGAATCTTGGAGAGTGGATTCTATCGTTAACACCGGAGGAGCCAAAGAAGATCCGGACTTTATAGAGCAAATGTACAATTGTTACGAAGACGTTTATGGTGACAATACTGATCTCCATCCTTACTCAGATATGTTCATCCGCTTACCATCGTTTTTGTACGCTCGCGCAGCCTCAGCACTCCAGGATGTCTGGCTTTACCGGCTGGACTGGTACAGCCGCTTGCAGGGCACTATCGGCATCAAGGCTTTTCATTCCAGTGACCTTTATTTCTTCTTTGGCAATCTCGTACCTTCAACGGGTATAAGCTCTGCTATTCTCAAAAACATTCCACTTGACCCAAGCAAACCCGCGGATGCCTTGATCTCTAAAATTATTTATGGTTCGGGAATTAATGAAGCGGAAGAACTGTCCATGCAAATGCGTGATGATCTGGCTTATTTTGTCAGAAACCAGAAATTGCCTTGGGAAAAGGCACAGCCCGGCCGGCTGCTGGGCAAATGTTATGATGTGCCCACTACGATAGATGAGATTATGCCGCCTAAGATTCTCTCTTTCTGGGAAGGTACAGAATATTACAAGGATTGTATGAATCCGCTGCGGCAGCATGAATGATGGTTGTGTTGCTCTTTTGCGACAACTCCGCTGATGCGGTTGAGGGTCATTCGAGTATCTTTCGTCAGGACTGTTCTTTAAAACTTCTGCCGGCTAAGTTGCTTTTTAATGCAGCGACAGCAGAGAAAAGCAGGAAGGCCAGAATGTTGACGCAGACGATTGTTGCCCCGGTCGGTAAGGCCAGAGCATAGGACGAAAAAAGCCCGGTCAGAAAGCACAGGCAAGATACGACAGCGGCTGTGATGGCGACGGAACGGAAACTTTTCATCAGGCGCATGGCTGTCAGTGCCGGAAAGATGATCAGGCTGGAAATCAAGAGCGCTCCCATTACACGCATGCCCAGAACAATAGTTATTGCAGACAGTACTGCCAGCAACGAATTATAAGCACCTGCGTTTACACCTGTTGCCCGGGCGAAATTCTCATCAAAAGTTACGGCGAAGATCTTATGATAAAAGAGGCTGTACAAGATGAGGACGATTGCGGACAGAATAAGGCTGAGTACCAGATCGCCTTCGCTCATGGAGAGAATACTGCCAAACATGTAATTAAATATGTCGGTGTTAACCCCTGTTGTGACTGAGATAAAGAGAACGCCTATTGCCATGGATCCTGTTGAGATCATGGCAATGGCGGCGTCACCGCGGATATTTCCTGATTCGCTTATGCGCAGCAGCAGGAAAGCCGCCAGGATTACAACCGGTATAGTTATTATCAGGGGGCTGGCTCCCAGTGCAGTGGCTATGGCCAGAGAACCGAATCCTACATGTGATAATCCGTCACCGATCATTGAGTAGCGTTTTAAGACCAGACTTACACCCAGCAAAGAAGCCGAGAGCGAAACCATAAGGCCGACCAGGAGCGCCCGGACCAGGAAATCATATTTGAAAAAGTCAACAATGAAACTAGGCATAATTCACCCCCTTCGGCAATCTTTCGGCGCAATGCATTCGGTATGTCCATCCAATAAATAAGAGTGCTCTGAGTTAATATAATCTTCACGCTTGCCATAAAAGATCTGCTCACCTTTGAGATGCAGGACATGGCTGGCGTCTTTCAGCACACAGTGGATATCGTGAGAGACAATAATGATTGTCATTTGATCCTTTTGGTTGAGTTCCCTGATCAGCGAGTAAAGTTCATGTGATACCAGCGGATCCAGGCCTGAGGCCGGCTCGTCCATAACCATCATTCTATCAGCTGCGCACAGCGCGCGCGCTAACAAGACTCTTTGCTGCTGCCCACCGGAGAGGTCGCGATAACTGGTCTGACTAAGGTCAAGGATACTCATACGTTCCATTTGCTTTTTTGCTGCCTGGCGATCCTGTTTGCTGTATCGGGGAATAAAAGCTGTTCGATTCAAACGACCGGAGAGTACAACTTCTTTTACATTGGCAGGAAATCCTCTTTGCACCTGCGTCTGCTGAGGCAGATAACCGATATTTTTGTATTCCAGACCTTGGCCTATGATCACGTGTCCGGACAAGGGCTTGATCAGATTAAGCAGACCTTTAAGCAGGGTTGTCTTGCCGGAACCGTTCTCGCCCACAATGGCCAAATAATCACCTTTGTTAATCGAAAAGTTCAGATTCCTGATTACTCTGCGGCCATCATATCCGAAAGACAGATCTTCGCACCGAATTAGACTGCTATCTACATCCACTCTCAATCTCCTCATCCTGAATGATTGCTTAAATCCAGGCTGCATTCTTCAGTTACAGATATTCTACTATGTGAGGCACTGCAATCCAGCTGTTTCTATCGGGCGTCAGATCGGCATACATTCATGCCTGATCCGTCACAGCTTGTCGGGTGCGGTACTGCTAGTTAAGCGCCTTCGTCACATTTTCCAGATTCTTATACATAAGCTCCAGATAAGAAACATCTTCAGCTGCTTCCTCGACAGTTCGGTTATGAATCGAATGAAGCTGCAGGATCTCAGCACCTGTTTCCTCAGCGACTGTTTTGGCCAGAGCCTGATTCGACATCTCGATAGTGAAAATATAAGGGATTGACTCGTCTCTTACCTTATTGATCAGGAATACTATGGTAGCGGGGTTGGGTTCGGTCTCGGCTGAGCAGCCGGGGAAGGTTGCATAGTATTTCAGGCCGTAGGCGTCTGTCAGTTAACGGAAAGGGAAGCGGTCAGCGAAAATCAGCACATCTCTTTCATTGTCAGCAACAGCGCTGTTCCATTTGTCATCCAATTCCTTCAGTTCCTTGGCGAAGGCGTTATAGTTGGTGCGGTATTCCCCGGCATTGTCCGGGTCAAGCGCAATCAGCCTGTCTTGTATTGCCTCACTGATCTTTATGGCGTTCTTTGGATCTGTCCAGATATGCTCATCTTTCTCCTGTCTGTGATGATTATCATCGTCATCAATTTCACCGGCGTGATCCTGGTCATGATCGTGCTGCATTCCCGGGATGATCTCTTCTGTCAGGGCAGTGACATAATCCATTATAATCAAGGTGTTATCAGGCGAAATCTCATTGTCTTTGAGCAAGTTTTCGACCCAGGTATCGGATAAGCCTCCGCCGTATATGAAGAGGTCAGCATCCCTGATCTCAATAATGTCCTGAGGAGTTGGTTCAAAAACGTGACTTTCCACCCCTGGCAAAAGAAGCTGTCTGACTTCAACCAAGTCTTTGCCAATCATGCGGCTAAAGTCTGCCGGAGGGAAATTAACTGTAATAATCCTGATCTTGTCTGAGGAAACATCGGAGTTTGTTTGCGAACAGGCGGAAAGAAGGACAAGTACACAGATGATTATTATCGCGGCAAATTTGCCGAATGGGTGTTTCTTAGTATGCATTTTCTCCTTTAAGGCATTGCAGCAAGCTTGCGATAGCCGGGGGTTGTGCCGGATTTGCTTGACTGCCGCATGCAATTTAGTCACCCTCCTTATTGTAAATCCTAAACTCAGAGCAAGTGCGGTAGCTGCGGCCGCGCCGCATGCGATTTAGTCACCCTCCTTATAATAAATAGCAGGGTATGCTTCTCTGATTATTGCAAACAGTCAGGTAAGCCGTTTCCGTTTATTGCGGACAAGCGGGTACGCTGTCTGATCTTATTCCAAATAGTCGGGTATGCCGTCTCCGTCCGCATCCAATTCATAATCCATACTTTCGCCGAAGCCGGAACCATAAATTTCGCGGGCTGTGATACGTTTGCGGTCGCGTTCCGCCTCGACGATTTTGCCCAGGAATTGTCTAACCTTCTCGGAGCCCTTGATATTCTTAAACTCCGTTAATCTCGCAGTCTGATCCATAGTATGAATAGTTATTGTGCCGACACGGAATAATTTTTGCCACAAGGTGCGCTTCAACTTCAGGTCCAGTACTCGATAAAGCAACACTTCTTCCGTATTGGTAGTGAATAAGCCGGTGCGGATAATGAAGCGGGTTGAAGTTACCTCATAGCGGGTAAACGAAATCGGCAAGCCCAGATAACGCTTCCGGTCTTTCCACAAGATCTGCTCTTCTTCGATATCTAAACGGTATTTCCTTCGAGCCATAATTTTGTCCGGGAAAGAGGTTATATCCCTTCACCGATCCTCCTGCTTTTTTTCCATTTTACCTGATTTTTGCCCACAACGCAGATAAAGATTATATGACGAAGGCGATATTTGCGGGTTAAATTCCTTGGTAAAGCGTAATTTGCAATACCTTTAAGGTTTTTTTATTGACTTTATTTATCATGCGTGCTAAATTGTCAATGTACTCTGTCAGGAATGCAAGCTCACGACCCTTAAGTTAGTGATTTGTCAGTTTCTTGGGGATGGGGGCTTTTTCTATGCAGATACAA
>JAQWBU010000019.1 GCA_028706195.1 Eubacteriales bacterium | reverse complement strand
AACGAGAAACTTACCAGCTGGATCTCAGCGCATATCAATTGCTTCAAATATTTCGATGGTGTGACGAAGACTTTAGTTCCGGATAATCTCAAGACGGGCGTTAACAAGGCTATCTTCTATGAACCCGACCTTAACCGCACTTACCAGGAGATGGCAGAGTACTACGGGACAGTCATCCTGCCAACAAGAGCCCGCAAACCTAAAGACAAAGCAGCTGTAGAAAATTCTGTCAAGATCGCATCACACAGGATTCTGGCGAAGCTTAGAAATAAAACCTTTCACTATTTTTTTGACCTGCATGAGAGTGTGACCAATGCATTAGAAATAATAAACTCAGCTCCCTTAACAGGAAGAAGCGTAAGCCGTTGGAATGCCTTTAATAGCGAAGAAAAGGACTTCCTGCTTACGCTTCCTCCCGAACCATTTGTTTTATCGGAATGGTCAGAAGCCAAGGTACAGCCCAATTGCCATGTGTCGTACCGCGGCTGTTTCTATTCCGTTCCCTTCGAATATCTCGGTGAAACTATGGATATTAGGGCAACAGATAGAACTGTAGAAATATTCTATCATCATCAACGTGTGAGTTCACATAAAAGATCATGGGGTAATAACAGGTACGTCACGGTAAATGACCACATGCCACCCGGAAAGCTCTTCTTTGTCGACTGGGATGCGGAACGCTTCCTTAACTGGGCAGGAAAGATCGGAAGATCCTGCAAAAAGGTTATACAAGGGGTGCTGGACAGGCTGACGTCGCAAGCGTACTCCATTGTGATCGAAAGCAAGGAATCTATGTGGAAAGCTGCTAATTAACAAGGTTTCAGCCTAAATGGCTCTCCTGGCGCGCGGCAGTGGCTCCGATCAACTGTGGTTTCCATGCAAAAGCCACCGTACGTCTGCAACACTAACCCGGCATAACCTTCAAGTCGATTGGGCGGGATCTAAGATCGCCTACTACGACGAAGACGAAGGAAAACTTTGTGAGGCGAGCCTCATTGTAGCTGTTCTGCCTTGCATCCAGCTTATCTATGCAGAAGTATTTCGCAGCGAAACACTTCCTTGCTGGATCTCAGCACATATCAATTGTTTCAAATACTTTGGTATGCAAGAGAAATTCTCAAAGAAATTGCGAAATGAAAAAGAGTTGCACGATAATACTAATATATTAATGTTAGTATTAAATGATTAACATAATACATTGAGCAAACTTGTATATTTAATTCTTTGGAGGTGTTTCTAATGAGTGAAGCGGAAATTACCAATCAGAGTATTGTGATTTTGTGGAAAAATCTTAACGACTTACAAGCAATGATTTATATTATTGAGGCCAAACAATAATTATTGTCAATTGTTTTTATATGATCCGGTGAAGGAAAAGGAGTAACAATGTCAAACAATAATATGATTCTAAACAGCCTTTTCACGCAAAATGTTTTCCATGATTTGGTGTTCGATGGCACTAATCAAGTTTACTCCGAAGTTGTTCGCCGCTATGTCAGCGACCCCGAAGATAAGAATAATGAGCAGATTATAAGTGAAATTTACATGTATATGGCCAGCGAATATCGCAATGAATACGTTTATCAAAATACATTAATGAATAAACTCCTCCTGGGTGTGCACAGCCCAAGGACGACTACGGCATTAACACAGATGCCTGTGGGTAAGTCTGTTGCTGATTTCATTTTGATTAATGGTCATGCAGTTGTTTATGAGATAAAAACTGAATTAGACTCTTTTTCAAGACTTGAGTCGCAAATGTATGACTATTACAAAGCTTTTGACCAAGTTTGCATTGTAACTTCAGAAAACCGTTATGAGTGTGTTGATGAGTTTTGTGAGGGTACTCCAGTAGGAATTATAGTTCTTACAGATCAGAATCGGATCAGTCGTAAAAAGAGGAAAGAACCTGTGGAAGATAGATCTAAATTAGAGATTGGTGAAATCTTCCGCTTGCTTCATAAGAATGAGTATGAAGGCATCCTTTTGGAGGTTTATGGGGAACTCCCAGTTACATCGCAGGTGTTTTATTACTCAGCTTGCCGAGAGCAGTTTATGGATATTCCTGTAAATCGTGCCTATTCTTTGACACGTAAATACCTGAAAAAACGTAACCGTATCGAAGTTGAAACAATACGTGAGGTTCCATTGGAGATGAAATCTCTAGTTTATTTCTCTGAACCATTGAAAAATCATACAGGAGAGTTAAGTGAATTTTTAGAAACAAAATATGGAGGTTAAAAATGTATTTCCCATATCTGCGTGGCCGACAAAATGAGTTGATTGCTTTACGCGAATTAATAGAAAGTGACAAATTAAGCAGAAAGATTATACCCATCATAGAACCAGTCCGTCTGTCACCAACATTAGTCAGTACACTGAATGCGTTTGTTGATACGGAGAGAGAAATTGCTGTAATCTTTAATCCGCTCGTAGGTGCTTTCAAAAAGGAATGGTATACAGCAGAGTATGATCCAAGAAAATCAGGATATAAGAAAGAATTCACTGAGCTTTATCCAAATGAATACATCATCAAAGCAGTGATAATGTCAAATAATAAAGACATGGAAACAGCATTATCCAACTTCTATGAATGGGAAGTTGAGAAAACGGATTTACTAGTTGTAAACAATAACCGCGACTTGCTGGATGATTACCTTGAGATGTTTTCAGTAGAGCATCCTAGATTTACGCTAATACCTGATATGACTTCATTTAGGAGAAGAACATCAAACTCAAAAGTATTGCTTGATGATAAATTCAAAAAAGCCAGCAGAAATAGTGACTATGATGCTGAACCGGAGTTCTTTTCAGATGATCATCTTTTTTATAAGGAAGAATATTCAGGATTTTCTGATTATTCAATAATTGGCGAAGATTATCAGGATGATGGATTTGCTCCCTTCGCGGTTGCAATTCATATTGTCTATTTTAATGACAAAAATGAACTTTATGTGCAACATTTTTTATCAGACTCAAATGAGGATCGTAAAGATCCGGCATTAAAGTTCTATGAGGCTGTAAGCAAAATTGCCTCTTGGTACGAAAATAATGCCGAAGCTAAAGCAACCGATGGATTAAAAACACTACTAGATCATTATGATTATGAAACTTATCCTGGACTAGGCGCCTTGAAAAAATATTCTTTAAAACATCACTTGGAGTTAATAGGAGATTACCTGGATGGTGATGCGTGATGAAATGTTGCAGCAACTGTTTTTCAGATAGGGAGATAATCGCCATCATTGACAGTAAAAAGGAGCCAGGTGGCTTTCAGTTTCAAGCCTTTGTAGCTCCGAGCCCTGGAGCATTATTTGGTTTTGTGCTGGCTACTTTAGTAGTAATTTAATTTTTGTTCGGGGTGCAATAAATATTTAGACCGATCGTCTGCAATGATAAATTTCGACAGGCAATCGCATTTTGACCACCTCTCACACTTAACTTGGTGTCCAATTACGTATGCCCTCTCCACAAAACCCTTTCATATTTTGTCCAGGATTTCGTCCGCATCTCCCTGGCAGATTTTATGCTTGCCAAACACATATCGGGGAATGTCCATTTAGAAGAATGTGTAAAAATGGGCACAGGCAGTCAGATTATGCAGAGACTGAGTGTGGGAGAGAAAACAATTGTTGGTGCAGGTGCAGTTGGGGTGAAGGGTCTTCCAAGTAATGCGACTGCTGTTGGAATTCCTACAAAAATAATAAATAATCGCGTTGAAAATAAATAATTCTATTAATAGATATTTGTCTATTTAAGTGTGAAACTGAAGAAGACAGAAGTGGAAAATAATAATACTATTTCTGCAATTAATGAGTATTGATATTTTCTAGCATAAGCATAACGCCTTATTTTTCAATCTTCGCGTTTGCTTACCTTCCTCACATTTGGATTCTCCTTTGTTCAAACTCTACTCAAGTGTTGGACACAGAATACCACTTGATTCAGATGTTTAGCTTTGCCACCTTTTCCCATTGGGATAATCAATGTTAAGTTGATCGAATATTTTCATCACATGATGGTTAACAATATCATCGATTGAAGTAGGTTTTGTATACAAACTTGTCATTGGAGGGAGTATGCAAATACCAAGATGTGCAAGGTAAGACATATTATCTAAATGAATTGCGCTGAGTGGAGTTTCTCGAGGACAAAGGATTAGCTTACGACTCTCTTTGATAAATACATCTGCTGAACGTGTAATTAAATTATCTGCAAAACCAATTCTTATTGCGGATATTGTCTTCATGCTACAAGGACAAATTACCATAGCATCCATATAAAAGGATCCACTTGCCGGGGCTTCCCACATGTGATTATTAGAATAGGAATGATCTGCCAATTCCCTTACTTGTTTGATTGAATATTCAGTCTCATAGGGAATGGTCCATTCAGCAGTTTCAGATAGAATTAGATGGGTCTCAACATTGCCAACTGGGCGTAAACTTTCTAGAAGTTTAATCCCGTGTATGGCTCCACTTGCCCCTGTTATCGCTATAAGAAATTTTTTCATTGTATTAAGGTCTCCAGTTCTTCACAGAGAGAAAAAACCTTTTCCCTTAATGCAGACAATTCCTGAGAAGATAGATTATCGTAGTGAATACCACACAAGACAAAGACAGTTCTGTTAAAGATTTTGCAAAATCTGCGAGCAATATCATTTGCTAAAACAGAATCTTGATGCCCGGGAGCAGATAATATAGAAACAGCTGTGCCAATTCCAGAAGTGCGTTCATAAGGTACAGCCATCGCTGTTCCCCCAAGATGCGGCTTGCTGCCACCAATACATAAAAGACTTATCTCTCGGCCAATAATATTTGCAGAGAGGGTGAGGGGATGTTCTAAAAAATATGTTGATACTTTCATGATATTATCTTTCGTTAAGCTACTTTGTAAGTATTATCCAAGATACAAGATTAACAATAATACTACAAGGGATCAACTTATATCTAAGTTTCAAAAAATAGATCAAATAATAAAACAACTCAAGTGTTGGCTGACCTCATCTTCTCTTTGTGCATAATGTCAATTAGATTAGATTGACATTATGCAATTCGTCAAATGATGTAATTTATTTTTATTAATATTTACAAACAATGATCAATGAGTATATAATAAAAATAATGTTTGATTATGGTAATTTAACAATTTAGAACGTTAGTTGTGCGACCTAATAAAGGAGGCTGTTTCTGTGTTTGAGATTCGAAGAGATAAAATAATGAATTTCTTGAAAGATCAATCAAGTATGACGGTACGAGAATTAGCAGATCAGCTAGAAGTAAGTGAAATGACCATTAGACGTGATCTCAACAAAATGGAGAGTGACGGAGTAGTAAAGCGTTATTTCGGTGGCGTCAGCCGTACAACCGGCGCGATTGCAGCCCAATCTATACCTTTACGGGCAGCTAATATGCCTGCTGCTAAGAAAAAGATGGCAGCTTTGGCTAATGAATTAGTACATGACGGCGACTCGATTATATTAGATTCTGGCACAACGATATATGAACTTGCCAAGCTCTTGGAAAAAAAACAACTTTTTATTGCAACCTCTTCTTTATTAGTAGCTGAAAATGCCAACAGTGACACAACTAGAATCCATTTGTCAGGCGGAAAACTTGACCCTAACTTCAAAACATTAAGTGGGTACTACGCAGAAAACTTTTATGAGACTATAAACTGCGATTATGCTTTTGTTGGCGCAGGTGGAGTGAGCCTTAAATGTGGAATTACAGAATTTACTGAAGATGCTGCTTCTCTAAAACGAAAAATGTTATCTCGAGCCAGAGTCGGTGTGCTGATGGTTGACAGTACCAAGATTGATACAATCCAAACATTTCGTGCAGTTACCCTTGGAGATATCGACATAATTATTACAGATTGCATACCATCGAGTGAATACATGGAATTTTTTGAAAATGAAGATATTAAAATTCTGATTGCTGAGGATGAAGGACAGATTGTGTATTAATTTC
This sequence comes from Eubacteriales bacterium, assembly GCA_028706195.1. Classification (GTDB taxonomy): domain Bacteria; phylum Bacillota; class Clostridia; order Saccharofermentanales; family DTU023; genus DTU032. Next base: position 12,884 of record JAQWBU010000019.1, on the reverse strand, counting down.
TCATAAGAGAGAGAAATAATAAAATATAGAAAGTGAGAACAAAAGTATGAAAAAGTTTATTGCCTTGTTCCTTAGTCTGGCGTTGTTACTAGTAATAGTTGCCTGCGGGACGAAAGACAATACAAATGAGACTGGGCCCAGTGTGAGTGAAAGCGAAAAAACAGCGGTGGAACCTACAGAGGAACCGGATAACCAAGATGAAAGTGATTTACGTGTTGCTATGGTCTGTTCCGGTTCTTTGGGTGATACAGGCATATTTGACATGGGAGAAGATGCACTAGAGCAAGCTGAAGAGGATTTCGGTATCACGTATAATATTCTTGAGGGCAAGAATGATCCTTCTTTGTATTATGAACTGCTTAATACTGCAGCATTAGAGCATGATTTGGTATTTGTAAATCCCGGATACCAGTTTGATTCGTATCTGGAAGAAATGGCTGACACCTATGAAGATGTAATGTTTGTCTATGCTGATGGAACCAGCGGAATTGAAAGGGACAATATTATATCTGTTTCTTACAAGGAGCATGAAGGTTCCTATTTAGCAGGCGTAACGGCAGCTATGATGACTACCCGTTCAGATATTGATGGCATCAATGATGACAAAGTCTTAGGATTTGTTGGAGCTGTTGACAGTCCTACAATCAATAATTTCTTAACTGGCTTTGAACAAGGTGCTGCCTCAGTGGATCCTGATATTCAGGTTATTAACATGTACGTTGGCGATTATAATGATCCTGCTACAGGTAAAGAAATGGCATTATCGCTCTACGATCTTGGGTGTGACATTGTATACGCTGCAGCCTCAAACTCAGGTGATGGTGTATCTGCAGCTGCAAAGGAAAATGGCTTTTACTGCATAGGTGTAGATACCGATAAATCGCATCAGGCGCCTGAAAATATCATGGGAAGCATGCTGAAGAATGTTGCAGTTTCTTTCTATGACGTAATAGAAACAAGAGTAAACAATGAACCACTTGACGTTGTTCAGCGTAAAGGTCTTGAAGCCAGATGGGTTGAAATGTATTTTATAGACTCAATGATAGAGTTTTTGCCGGATGACGTTCTGGAAGCCATAAATGAGGCTGAAGAAGGCATTATCTCCGGCGAGATTACAGTTACGGAATTTCAGTAATCCACAATCTCAAATAAAAAGCAATGAGGGTAGCCTGGGCTGCCCTCTTGCTTAACCCGCTAAAGATGGAGGAGAATCAGTGGAAAAAAAGACTAAATATATCGTCGAAATGATAGATATTTCCAAATCTTTCGGTAGTGTACAGGCAAACAAAAATGTAAATTTCAAAGTTATCGACGGTGAAATTCACGCAATAATAGGCGAAAACGGTGCTGGTAAAACAACACTGATGAATATTCTGTTCGGAGTCCTGCTGCCAACAGCTGGGGAAATTCGCATCAACGGTGAAACAGTTGTAATGACTTCACCCAACAAAGCAATTCAACTTGGCATAGGCATGGTACATCAGCATTTCGAACTGGTGCCGAGCTTTACTGTTGCCGAAAATATATGCATGGGTCACGAACCCAGAAATAAATTCGGAACAGTGGATAAACAGCAAATGTACAACTACGTGCAGCAGCTTTCCGAAAAAAGCGGCCTGAAAGTTGATCCCGAAGAACGAGTCGAAAAACTATCAGTGGGACTTCGCCAAAGAGTTGAAATATTGAAAGCTCTGAGCCGTGGAGCTGAAATCCTCATTCTGGATGAACCTACCGCTGTCTTAACCCCCCTGGAATGCCAGGAGCTTTTTGCAGTGCTTCACAAAATGAAAAAGCAGGGTAAAACAATTATTATCATTACCCATAAGTTAAGAGAAGTTATGGAAATCGCTGACAACATAACTGTTTTGAGTCGGGGAGAAACTAAAGGTACTTTACACAAGAATGAGACTAACGAGCTGGAACTGGCTTCCTTAATGATGGGCAAAACCCCGAACTTTGTTCCTTTAAATAAGAACCCGATTAAAGAATCTGAACCGTTATTGCTAATTGAAAATCTTAGTGTACACAATGCTGTAGGTAAACAAATATTAAAAAATATAAATTTCGATGTCAGGCCGGGAAAGATACTAACCATAGCAGGTGTTGAAGGAAATGGACAATCGGAATTGTTTGATGCACTACTTGGTTTTTTGCCATTATCATCGGGTCTTATCATAGCCGAAGGTAAAGATATTACAGATTCAAATATTAAAGATAGACGATCGTTTTGTTCATACATTCCTGAAGATAGATCTACCACAGGTTTGGATTTGTCTGCATCTGTACATGATAACTTAATTGCCGGTATACATTGTCTTGAAGACTGGCAGAGGGGACCGCGCTGCATAGACTACAAAAAGACATGCACTTTAGCTGAAGAACTTATTGAAACTTATTCAATCAAAACCGACGGATATGAGATTGAGACAAATTCCTTATCCGGAGGAAACCAGCAAAAAATCATTCTAGCTCGTGAAATGAATTTCGGTAATAAGATCCTTATTTGTGCGCAACCAACCAGAGGACTTGATGTGGGTGCTGCACGCTTTGTCCACGAACGTATTATTGAAATGAAAAACTCCGGTTGTGCAATAGTTCTTATATCAACGGATTTGGATGAAGTGTTATTAATAAGTGACGTGATAAAGGTACTTTTCGAAGGTGAAATTGTGGCTACACTTTCTCCAGAAGGATTATCACCTGAAGAACTTGGTCTGTATATGACAGGTGCGAAAAAGATGAAGGAAGGCATACGAATTGAATATGCTAACTAAAAAATATTTAACTCCTATTACCTCTGTCATTGCGCTGATATTTGCATTATTTGTTGGAGCAATTGTCATTGCATTAAATGGTAACAATCCTATAGCGGCTTACGGAGCCCTGATCGAAGGATCTTTCAGTTCCATTCCGCATTTGGCCAGCACTCTTTCTATAGCAACACCTCTAATTTTCACCGGTCTCGGCGTTGCAGTTGCTTTCAAAGCAGGCGTAGCTAATATCGGTGCCGAAGGTCAGCTGTACATGGGCGGTATGGCAGCAGCTCTTATAGTAATTTATGTCGATGCTCCGTCAATAATAGTAATTCCCCTCGCTTTATTAGTGGCGTTTATTGTCGGAGGACTTTATGGAGCTGTTCCGGCAGTTTTAAAGGTGAAAACCAATACTAATGAAGTGGTTACAACTTTAATGCTTAACTATATCGCAATATTGTTTACTAGCTATCTGGTCAATTATCCCTTCAAAGTTGCAAACGCTCCTATTGGCATGACAGAAACAATTAATGATGCAGCAAAATTACCAGTTCTCTATCCGGGAACGAGATTTAATATAGGCTTTCTCCTGGCAATCCTAGCTGCTGTACTGATTGCCTTGATGTTCAAGCACACTTCGTTTGGCTATGAGATGCGCATACAGGGTGAGAGCAAAGTTTTTGGCCGTTACATCGGAATTAATACTGATAAAAGAATTGTCCAGGGCATGTTCATCGGCGGCGGCCTGGCAGGGGTAGGCGGCGCGATTTTAGTCCTTGGCATTCAGTACAAATTTGTGCAGAGCATCTCACCTGGATACGGTTTTGACGGATTAACAATCGCTCTTATGGCTGCATTTAATGCCTACGCCGTAATCCCTATTTCTGTGCTTTTCGGCGCTTTGCGGGCTGGAAGTATTTCAATGGAGCTTAACACAGGAGTCCCTTCGGAACTTAGTAATGTGATTCAGGCACTGGTTATCCTGTTTATGGCCGCCCAGAGTACATTCACCAGTACGCTGCAGGATAGAATCAGCAAGCTGGGCTTCAGAAAAGAACAACGGAAACTGAACGAAAAAGAGGTACAGTCAGAATGAGTATATTTGACGTAATATTCAGTTCATCAGTCTTCGCAGCGACTTTACGCATGGCTGTTCCGCTGATGTATGTTTCACTCGGAGGCCTATTAACTAAACAGGCCGGCATAGAAAACATCGGTTTGGAAGGATTAATGCTGATCGGCTGTTTTGCCGGGTTTGTGGCAAATTACCATACATCCAGTTGGCTAATAGGCATATTGGTCGCCATGATATTCACAATATTATTTGCCCTTCTCTTCGGCCTCTTTGTTGTTTCTCTGCATGCCCATGAAATTGTTGCAGGTGTGGCAATTAATGTTTTGGGTTCAGGATTGACAACATATCTGATGAGATCGATTTTTGGTGTCAAAGGATCCTTTACAGATCCGCGTGTTGTAGCTATTCCGAATGTGGAAATTCCTGTCATAAAGGACATACCCATAATCGGGGATATATTGTCCGGGCAGTCCGTATTGTTCTGGATTTCAATTCTGGTGACCATACTGGTTTCTTATCTGCTCTATCACAGGCGCTTCGGATATTACATCCGCGCTGCCGGAGAAAACCACAGATCTTTGTCATCGGCAGGAATCAACGTATCTAAGGTTCAGTATCTGACTCTAGTATTGCACGGAGCATTGATTGGTATCGGAGGAGTTTATCTTTCGACAGGTTATTTGACACAATACGTCGAGAACATGTCAGCCGGAAGAGGATATATCGCAATGGCGGCCATTGCATTTGGTAGAGCAAAACCTAAAATGGTTTTCGGTTCAGTGTTACTTTTTGCTTTCGTTCAAGCTCTTTCCAATAGGCTGCAGATTGTTGGAATCCCCAGTTACTTTACTGACATGATTCCTTACGCCATAACAGTCATAGTTTTAGCAATTACTTCTTACAGAACTTTCCGTAAAGAAGAAGGAGTCAGTTGTGATTAAGTGCCTGAAAAATGCAGTTATTCTGAAGCATGCTTATGACACGCCAGTCCGTCAGAACCTATTAATTGGAGATGACAGAATTATCGGATTTTATCCTGTGGAACATGTACCTAAGAGTGATTTGATCATAGATCTTGACGGGATGATGATAATCCCGGGCATGGTCCAGTCACACGTCCATTTACCTCAGGTAATGTTTCGCGGTTTGGCAGACGACTTGCCCCTGCTGTCCTGGCTGAAGGAGAAAATATGGCCTCTCGAAGCAGCGCATGATGCCGAGAGTACATACCTTTCAGCAATGCTCGGTTCGATGGAACTGATAGCAGGAGGTGTAACTACTGTCTGCGATATGGAGTCGGTTCTGTATGCTGAAGAATCTGCCAGAGCAATTTATGAAATCGGCCTGCGTGCAGTATTCGGCAAAGTTCTCATGGATTACAACGACACGCCTCCTGAACTGGGAGGAATGCCGGACACATTCTTTGAGTCCACCCGAGAGACCATTGATAAAGCAATGGAGCTCTATCACGGCTGGCATGGCAAGGCTGATAACAGAATCCGCTTTGCCTTTATGCCGCGAGGAATATTGACTACTACAGAAGAGCTTTTACAGGAACTTGCGTATTTGAGTTCCGAAACCGGATGTTTAGTACATACTCATGCCTGTGAAACCAGGCCTGAAAGTGAGCTGGTCGAGGAGCGCCGCGGCCTGACTGAAATTAAATATCTCCACAAACTGGGTCTTACAAATGAAAGATTATTATTGGCCCATTGCGTATGTGTAGATGATGATGATATTGCAATTCTGCGTGATAAGAGGATCGGCGTTGTGTCCTGTCCGCTGACAAATCTGAAGCTCGGTTCCGGGATCGCTCCACTGGAGAAAATGCGCATCGAAAATGTGCATCTTGCCTTTGGGTCAGATGGTGCACCTTGTAATAACAATTTGGATATATTTCAGGAAATGAAATTTGCATCGTTATTGCAGAAGGGGACACTGCATGAGCCGACAGCTATGAATGCAAGAGACACTTTTGATATTGCAACCCGCGGCGGAGCAAATGTATTAGGACTGGATGCTGACATCGGCACATTAGAGGTCGGCAAGAAAGCTGATTTAGCAGTCTTGGATCTGGATCAGCATGAAACAGCGCCTTTACAATATTCAGTTTCATCTTTAGTTTACGCGGGCAACCCACATATGGTGCGTCACGTAATGATAGATGGTCGTTGGGTGTACCGGAGCGGAGAGTTCCCGGATCTGGATGTCGCTAGGTTACGTGAGAAAGCGCTTGCTGCGCAGAAACGTGTACTTTCGAGATATGAAAACAAATAAAATTGGAGGAATAAGTAATGAGACATTGGAACAAAGAAATCAGAATGAATCGCCTGTTTAGCGAGGATGGAAAAACAGTTATGGTGGCCATGGATCATGGTCAGGGAGGCGTCAAGCCGGGCTTAGCAAATCCTGAAAAGCTTATCGGAACTATTATTAAGGCCGGACCGGATGCTATTCTGCTCTCGTCAGGACTTGCCCGGACCTACAATTATCTCTTCGGACATAAAGACGACCCCGCATTGGTAATCTCATCAGATTTTGTACTCGGCAATACAATCCCGCAGGCTTCCGGATCTCTGGAAGTGATAAGACAAAGTATATCTGTTGAAGAAGCCGTGAGACTGGGCGCAGATGCTATCAAAGCATTGCTGGTCTTCGGAAACAAAGATATTGAAGCTCAGGCTGACAATCAGGAGTATATTACCCACTTAGCTGAAGAGTGCAATCGCTGGAATTTGCCTTTAATCGTGGAACCGACAACCTGGGGTTCTGAACTGGATGCAGAGAAAAAGAAGGATGTTTCTTTATACGTAGATATGGCGCGTATTGCCGGCGAGATGGGAGCAGACCTTGTTAAGTGCGATTATGTCGGTACCCCTGAGGAATATCAGGCTGTAGTAGATAACTGCCCTGTACCGATTGCCATTCTCGGCGGTTCGAAAGCAAGCCCGGATCAGATAGCAGATACTATCGAAAATGCTCTCAGCTGCGGCGTTTCAGGCGTCGTGTTCGGCCGTAATGTCTGGCAAAGCGTAGATCCAGCAGCAACTGTCAAAGGACTACAGGCATTGACCTACAATAACGACCGCGAAGAATTCATGAGATTGTGCAAATAGAGAGGAAACAAAGAGGAAGTAAATATGATTAGAGCTAAAGCTGCAGTCCTTCATTCTCCGGAGAATATCCGGATCGAAGAAATAACTTTACCGGATTGTGAGGCAGGGGAGGTCATAGTCAATTTAAAAAAAGCCGTTCTCTGCCCGACTGACATAAAGAAATATTACGCCCTGAAACCTGATGTCGAGAAACCTTTGAAAGAGATCGGACCATACATCCTCGGCCATGAGGCTGCAGGAGTTGTTGTAGAGGTCGGCGAGGGTGTTGACAATGTCAAAGTCGGCGACAATGTGGCGATTCAGCCCATGATTTCCTGCAACACCTGTGCTTACTGTAAACAGGGAAAAGTAAATATGTGTCTGAACCTAATAGGCATCGGCGGATCAGCAGGAAATTTCGGCGATTGCGTCAGACTCTATCATGAAAAAGGAATAGGCGGATGCTTCGCCACTCATCTGAAAGCTCCGGCAGTATGTGTCATGAAACTGCATGAAGGCCTGTCAATGGAAGCAGGCAGTATGCTGGAACCGCTGGCGGATGTTGTACACAGCGTGGATGCAGCCGGCGTCGGTCCGGAAGATGATGTTGTAGTTATCGGTTTGGGTCCTATGGGTTTGCTTCACATTATGGTAGCGAAATACAACGGAGCAAAAACGATCACCGGTGTTGATATCGACGATGCTAGAATTGAAGTGGCCAATAAACTGGGAGCAACATACACTGTTAACTCGGAAAAAGAAGATGTCGTTGATGTGGTTTTAGGTCATACCGATGGTATAGGAGCTTCCAAAATATTCGTAACCTCAGGCGGTAAAGCCCAAAGACCCTGCACCGTTCAGGCTCTTCAGATGGTACGCAAACAGGGGACGGTTTCTCTCTTTGCATCCGCTGATGTCAAAACTGACGAATTAACAATCAGCATGAATCACATACACTACAACATGATTAACTTCACCGGAACTGTGGGTTTTGGCAAAGAACACGGTGAAAAAGCTCTGCAGCTTTTGGCTTCAGATAATTTCGACATAGGACTTATTCGTAATCTGGAATTGCCATTAAGCAAAATTGAAGAAGCAATCTCCCTCTACGGCAAAGGAGTTAACCTTAAAGTCGGTCTAGATTTGGAGGCTTAGACTGTGACTGGAAAGAACAGGATTATTCTTGGAGCAGATGCCGGCACTCATGGTGTACGCATATTGGCTTTGCAACTCCCGGATTGCACTGTAATAGCTCAAAGTGTGAGTAACTATATCCGTGAGATAGACGCTGACACTCAGGAAATGGATGCCAGAGAGTTTGAAACAGCTCTATTCAGTGCTTTGGACCGACTCGATCTGCCTCCAAATTCGAGTGTAGCCGCTATGGGAATTACTCATCAGAGGGGCACAGTGATTCCGGTGGATAGCAGATGCTATCCAATGGGTCCGGCTATATGTGATAGCGACAACCGGGCTCTCGGGCCATCAGGATTTAAGGCGGTCGGAATAGATCCTGAGCATTATTACTATCGAAGCGGTTGCCCCGTGGTCTCTTTTAATGGCTTGACTAAAATTCTTTGGTATAAGAAACATTTTCCGGAAGTATGGTCAGATGTATATGCGTGGCTGTCACCCCAGGATTATCTCATTTCACGCTTAACAGGAAAACTGCAGCTTTCGGAAGGTTCCGTCCTGCGGAGCGGATTTCTGGACGTACATAAACGTACTGTCTGGAAAGACTTGTTGCCTGATGCCTCATTCCTGGATATTCCATGCGTACCTGTTGCTAAATCGTGTGGCAGGATTGATCACCAATGGGTAAAAAAATATCCTGCCCTAAGTGAAACTGAACTCTTTGCCGTGCCGGGTGATCAGCCTGCCGCCTTTATAGGCTCAGGAGCAGGGAAAAATACGGTTGTAATGAACCTGGGTACAACCTTTGTAGTCAGTGTTGCCAGTGAAGTGCCGGTAAAAGATCCTGACTGCAAAATTACCAATGAGATTCTTCCTGAAGGACTCTATGCTCCTGAATTCGGGACCGGTGCAGGCGGGCAGTTTATAGAATTTGTTGCGAATATCTTTGATGTGGCAACAGACTGGTCTGTTATTGAATCCGAGGCGCAGACAATTCCTCCGGGTTCTGACGGCCTGCAAACTGTGCCGTTACTATGGCAGGTTACATCCCATAATATTGATGGACGTATCAGAGGATTGCGTCCGTTTCATACCCGCGGTCATATATTCCGCTCAGCCTATGAAGGACTGGCGTACGAGGCCCGGCTTTCTATTCAAAAAATTGCCAGTCAGACAGCTGATCCCGAAGACATTCATGTTTTCGGCGGATTAAGTGACAGCGGAATATTTTTGCAAATTCTCGCAAATGTTCTTGCTATCCCGGTCAAGGTAGCTGTCCAGAAACAAGCCAGTGCTTTTGGAGCGGGACTGACTTCTGTACTGGGCTTAGGAGTCTTTCCGGATTTAAAATCGGTAAAAGCTCTGGCCGGTGCTCCTGATCGCGTTTACTACCCTCAAAAGGAGGAAGAAACTTTCTATGAAAAAGAATTTCAACGCTACGAATCACAGCGATAGTCAATCTCTGCGAGATTTTCTCAGCACTTTGGATGAAGATCAGCTAATCAGCATTACAGCCAGTCGTGAAGATTACTTAACTACAGCAATCAGTGAACAACTCGAAGCGGAAAAACGTTTTCCCGTTGTAGAGCTGCTGGATCCGCACAGTTGTCAAAAAACTGTTTTCAACGTTTTTGCTAACAGGGAAATTTTAGATAATTACATTAAAAATGCCTCTGACGTGGAGCAGAAAGCCAAACAATTCAGTTGGCTGGAAACACTCGCTGAGGCTCCGGTTCAGGATGTAGTTACAATCGGTGAAGATGTCAATGTTTTATCTTTGCCGATATTTAGACATTTCGAAGGTGATGCAGGCCGATATATTACTTCCGGAATCGTATTAGCTAAAGACCCGCGCAGTGGCCGTTACAATATGAGCTTTCACCGGATGCAGCTGAAAGACGAAAATCGTATGGGCATCAGTCTGCATTCACGAGGCGATCTTTATGATTATTTCGAACACTGCAATGGGGAGGGGAAAGATCTTGAAATAGCAGTAATCATTGGCTGTCACCCCGCATACTATATTGCAGGAGCATCCAAGATCCCCGCAACACAGGATGATTATAGCTGGGCAGGTGCATATATGGATGCAGTTCCACAGACAGTAACAGCAAAAACCGTTGATTTACAGGTGCCTGCATTTGCTGAATATATTCTGGAAGGAAAAATTCTCTCCGATGTATTTGAAGATGAGGGACCTTTTGGTGAATATACTGGCTACAGCACTTCCCGCTCAACCCGGAACGTGTTTGAAGTCAGCTCAATCACTCAAAGAAAAGATGCCATATATCAGGATTTAGTACCCGGCTATGCGTGGGAACACCTGCTCTTGAGTCAGTATTCAAAAGAGATTCTTCTCCTGAAAAAACTGCAGAAAGAAATTCCAGAAATTACCGGACTAAGCATGCCCAAGAATGGCTGCCATTTCCACGCATATATGTCAATGAAACCGAAAGCCGCAGGCCAGGCAAAGCAGGCCATGCTACTGCTTTTCGGATTAGATATGTACCTCAAACTGATTATTGTTGTACCGGATAATGTCGACGTTCATAACGAGGATGAAGTCCTGTGGGCGGTTGCCACACACGTGCAGGCCAACCGAGACGTTTTCATTGTGCCTGATGTTATTTGTAACCGTCTGGATCCTTCTTCCGAAAACGGAGTGTCAGCCAAGATGGGTATTGACGCTACCAATGAAACAGCAAGCCAGGAACAGCTTATAACGATTCCGGACGAAATTCGGCTTCAGGCCCGACTGCTGCTGAAAGAGTCCGACTAAAATTAATTAAGAAGTAAATAGATAGGAGAATTATATGGAAATTAAAAGATATCAAAATTATATTGGGAGCAGCTGGAAAGATTCCTCCAACTCCAGGGTGGTTCAAATAAAAAGCCCCTGTGACGGAACAGTGGTCAGTGAGATTGCTGATTCGAATACAGATGATGTCAATGAAGCAGTAACAGAAGCTAAGCGCGCCTTCTACGAAGAGGATTGGGCATTTAATCCGCGTCTGCGGGCCACAGTTCTTTCAAAGTGGGCCATAAAGATGCGCGAAAATTTCGACATGTTAGTTGAAAGACTATCTTTGGAATCAGGCAAGCCTCTTAATGAAGCCAGAATCGAAATCAACAATGCTATAGGATATATGGAATATTCCTCAGCTTCCGCCCGTACTCTCTATGGTACCAACACGAGTGTCAATGAAAACTCAATGAACATCATGGTTCGTGAACCGGTAGGAGTAGTTGTTGGCATAGAACCATGGAATTACCCCATTACCTTAATGGTGCGTGATTCCATTCCAGCTTTGGCCGCCGGAAATTCCCTGATCATAAAACCTGCCACTCAGACTTCGGGTGTTTCTATGGAAGTAATTAAGCTGTTAAATGATATTCCTGAATTACCCAAAGGAATCTGTAATGCAATCACAGGCCCCGGCCACATTGTAGGTCCTGCTTTTTCCGAACATCCCGATGTTGACATGGTTACAATGACGGGCGGACTGGATACCGGCAAGGATATCATGCGCCGGGCAGCTGGTACTATGAAAAAGGTATCTCTTGAGCTTGGCGGAAAGTCTGCCAATGTGGTTTTCGCAGACTGTGACTGGCAAAAAGCATTAACTTTCTGCTCTCAGGCTATCTTTTCCAATGCCGGCCAGACATGTACTGCAGCATCCAGGCTGGTTATTGATGAAAAAATCGCTGACAAATTTTTGGCTGAATTAGTCGAAATCGCGGAAAACATAAAGCCCGGATATTGCCTGGACCCAGAAACTACGATGGGACCTGTTTCATCAGAAAGTCAGATGAACAAAATCCTGAATTATACAGAAGAAGCAAAGGAATATAGTGAATGTCTGACCGGTGGTCACCGTTACTTGGAAAATGACTGTGATCAGGGTTACTTCATTGCGCCGACAATTTTCCTCAATCCGCCTGTTAATTCTCCTATAGTGCAAGAGGAAATCTTCGGTCCCGTTTTGGTAGTCCAGACCTTTAAGACTGAAGAGAAGGCTGTCGAATTGGCAAATTGCACCCGCTACGGTTTGGCTTCAGGTGTCTGGAGTCAGGATCTCAATACTGTAATGCGCGTGAGCCGGAAGCTTCGTTCAGGTAATGTATGGGTTAACTCGTATAATCGCTTTTTCCCTGAATGTGAGACCGGAGGTTATAAGGAAAGCGGTTCCGACCGTGCATCCGGGATTGATGGTTTCCTTAAATATACCGAAATTAAAAATATTGCCATGGATTACTCTTGATTTAAGATTTATCAAGTAAGTAAAATAAATAAATAGGTACATTGGCGAATTGTCAATGTACCTATTTATAGTGTGTCGGGCATGGCACGTTACTAGGTGGAGCAAGTCCACTATGGGGGTGGATAGCGAACAACCATTAGCCAAAGGCAAGGGCGTCCATCGTGAGATGGAATCTGAAGAAAGCTCTAGGTAAAGTTCTGATCTGAGGAACACGAATCACATCAGGTGTATCAGGAAGGATAAGGCTGCATAAGAAGCTTAAGTCCAAAAGCTATCCGGATACTTGAGCGGCCAGTTGCAGTGGAGTATTTTCACAAGTCGCAAGTTTCCAATCTCAGTACTACTCCTCTGTCCAACATGCGTCCTTCGTCGTAGTCGATTTCTGAAAGTGATGCTTGTGGCTGCTCAAAAGCGGCTTTCTTGATTAACCTTTGGCGCTTGCTGCTGACTCTCTTGTCCTCTTCTCTGTCCACCATAAGGGTTAGTACTTCCTCCGCAGTGAGGACTCCGCCCTCTCTTTCAATTACCATCTCCCTATAACACTCAGCCATACCGGACAGGTGCA